>NZ_CALWUQ010000019.1 GCF_944384695.1 uncultured Agathobaculum sp.
ACCGTTCTGCCAAAAGCTACGTGCTAGCAGGACGGTTCTTTTTGCCTTATTATGCGGTGTTGCCTTAGAAATTTTCTCACGGGGGTAATAGGATAAGGCATGGGGCAGTATTCTGAAACGATTACGGTTCTCTTGCGGGAATTTTTATGTTTTCCGGCAAAATCCGGATCACGCAGATGTAGGAGTGGGCATTGAATTAAGCTGTCTTTGGATACCGTAGCCGGAGTGCTTTGAAAAAAGAAGTCCTCCACATCGGCCTGAGTATGTACCTCAGAAACAGACTGATCCGGTGTCTGCCCTTGTTCCGTTCCCGTCCCGGCCCATAGGTCATAGATCCAGCCTGTGGGCGCGCTCATAAGCAGCCATGCACCAAAGACGATCCCTAATGCAATTTTCAAAATAGAAAGTGGGGAATATTTTTTTTGTTCCATGGTTCGGGTCCTCCGTGTTTGAATTAACGTGGCATGACCGAATCAAGCGTTATTGTGAACTTTCCGATAAATCGAAAGTTATTCGTCAGGCCATCGCCCCCCAATTTTTGTTCACTTTTGCTCTTTGCTTCTGTTGCCCTGTTTTTCCAACGAGGCCATCATATCCGCTTCTGCTGCTTCCAGTTGGTCTCGGGGCAGAGGGGACTGTTTTGTAAAGCAATCCATGAAAGGCTTCGACCAGTCGGAATCCCCCAACTGACCGAACAGATTGGATAACTCCTCATAGCTTGCGTAATAACAAGAGTCCTTTTTCAGCACAGAGAAATAATACTCGGCAGCCTGATCCAGTTCTCCCATATCCCAATGAAAGCCCCCAAGGTCATGAAGAACCTCCAAACTTTCAGGTTCCTCATCTAGCGCCTTATGATATAGGGCATAGCCCCTGTTGGGGTCTCGCAGGATACAGCTGGTTGCTGCTGCCTGACAAAGGACATGGGCTTTCTGCTTACAGTCTTTGCACTGGTATGCCTTTAGGAAAAGGTTGTGCGCTGACTGGATATCCCGGAGCTTCCAAAGGATTTCGCCAGCAGTGCAATAGATCTCCCAGTGTTCGTCGGCCCCCTGATTCTGCTCCAATGCCTCCCATACGCAATCCGCCGCTGCCGCAAAATCTCCCCCGGAAACATAGGTGGACACATCATTCAGGATAGCCTCACGGGTCATGAACGCCCTTTTCTCGATCTGCATAAGGTGCTCCTTGTCCTGATGAAAAAAGATCACAACAAAACTAGGATAAGAAATCACACCATAGTCATGTTCCCCGCCGGCCACGCCCATGGGCTGCTCTGGTGGAAATGCTGCTCCCTGAAGAAGCTGAATAGCCTGTTCCTTGGTAACACCTCCGGATTCCTCATAAAAGACAGGCTCCATAGGGACGTCCTCCGGCTGTTCCTGATGTAAGTCAGTTTGAGAACTGGATGCAGGCGCGTTCGCCATGGCGGAATCCACTTCGTTCTTCTTTGACTTTTTAAATTTATCAAACAAACTCATAACTAATTCCCCCTATTTTCTCTATCCCATTTCTTCTAAATTTCAATTCATCCGCTCTGTTTCCGCGTCTGGACAAAGTGTCCAGCGGTATATGATCCACAGAAAAACCAAAAGGCGAGCCTATCCATGCGGCAGGTCACATCATTCACATGAATGTTATATACCATTGGTTAATCTTCATTCCTCCTGCTGGCTGTCCTCGTTCCAAACAAAGCTATCCACAATACTTTGAGCTGCTTTCGATATACTTTCATTTTCTGAACCGGTAAAGTTCGTTGCCTGAACCAAGCAAAAGCCATAATCCTTCAAGATATAATACATATCCGTGATTGTTCCATCTGTATCCTCAATCGTGAAGTTATAAAGTACATAGTCCTGTGCCGTATTCGAACCGCTCCCAGTCAGTTTGACGTCACTGCTACCCAGTTGCACCGTGAGCTGGCGCATGATTGCATCCCGAAACGTGGTATGCTCATCCAAGCTGTAGGGGCAATCTCCGACGCTGATGGAAATATTGTCAGGGAGTTCATCGTTTTCATGTCCCTCTTCCACATAGAACGTCATCCCATTTGTAGAATGATCATCCGCTTTGATCCATCCGTCCGGCACCGTATACGTTCCAGGAAAAGAATCCTCGCCAACCTGATCGGTAACGGAGCTTTCCGACATGGAGTTGTCTGGCTCTATCAAATCGGTATTCCCGCTGTTGCCACACCCCGTTAGTAGCAACATTACCCCTAACATCGCAACCCATGTTTTCATGTTCTTCTTTCCCTCCTGTTTTTATCTACGCCCTTGTTTTCTGCATTCCAAACAGGAAACAAAAAGGCGTTTCTATATGCGCGGTGGCCCGCAAACATAGAAACGCTTTTTTGACTTTGTAAAAAGGGCATGACAAAAGCCGGAGTTACATAGCCATAGCCCCGTTTGCTTGCTTAAGCATGGCAGATACCATAGCGTTTGTCATCCCCCCTCTTAATTACATTTTAAGAAAATTATAGCAAATACCTTGTGGCGTGGCAACTATTTCTTTGTCTGGACAGGAAATGCGCCGTAGGCTCCATTTTCAAGGCTTGCGCGTTTCGGCAAGTAATTCGGGTATCGCCATACTCCGAAATTGTCACAGGCCGCAGACCCGTGAAATGCTTGTTTTGGATTTACTTTTGCACTTGAGGGTGTTTGTTCTGTTGGCACTGGCTTATTGGTCGGTAGTAAAATGGTTCAAATATAAATTGAAAATTTGAAATGAAATAGTATGATATGTGGCCACTGATAGGGCTGCATTTTTTTTTTTTTTTTTTTTTTTTTTTTTTAAGTTGGTTAAATTTTTTTTTTTTTAGTTTTTTTTTCAAAAAAGGGGTTTTTTTTTTTTTTTGTTTTTGTTTGGGTTTTTTTTTTTTTTTTTTTTTTTTTTTTTTTTTGAGGAGATGGTTAACTTTTGCCATTTAGATGTCCTTATTAATAGAGGGGTTTTTACTTCTCGGTGAACCTTGATAATGGAATATTGGCAGTATGCGCAGGTACTTCATTGTGCCAATGCAAATTATCACTTGTCGCCAAGACCATCAGCTGCGCTGATGCGAGCGATTCACAGGAGATATGCCTGAGTGCTTATGGCTCACTCAGGAGGAATGCAGCACAGAAATAATGGTACTTCCAAACGGTGGCCTCCCACGTAAGAGGAGGAACCCTGTGGCACACGGTTTGACCGATGCTGCGGAGCTATGAATTGTCCTTGCCATGGACAAACCTGCCATACTCCCTGTCGTCAGGGATTCGATAAATGTGGCGACGAATAAGATCGCATTCAAAGTTAGATACCACGGGCCTGTTGCAGAATTTATATTTTACACGGCCCTGTCATTAAGAGAGCCAAAGTATGGCTGTTTTTTAGAATGACAGGAGTTTGTGTAATCTATACGTTTTGTAGCAGGCCCGTTCATGTAACCTTGAAAATTCAAGAAAAAGTCTAAAAGATAAGAAATTTCACGATATTTCTTTGCAACCTGTACAAGTAAAGGTGCATACGCTGAGAGGAGGGGAGTGTGATTTGTTGACAGTAAATGAATTGACGCATTTGAGTGAAGTGGATATCGAAACCGTGGAACGAAATGAATTGGCACATATTGAAGAAGTCGCGATTGATCCTTCTCTGCCTGCGATAAAGCGAATGTTAGCCTATTTGGATCAGGTGAAAAACCCGTATTGCTTCCTGTGCGGCAAAACACCGGTCAAGATTTGCTTCTCATCAGAGGGGGATGACTTGAGCGGAAAAGTAAAAACCTATTTCTTGGGATTGAAAAGATGACATGTGTAGAGATACATAGTATAATGATGTCGTGATTATAGAGGATGGGAGGTAATATGGCACGCATTAGACGTAGTAGTACAGCAAAAGATACAGTGGCTCCGTTGAGAGTTTGGAAGGTAGGCAAATATATTCGTCTTTCCCGCGATGATGGAAACAGTGAAAGTGAAAGTATCACGAACCAGAGGAAAATCCTTGATGAGCAAATCCCCGGATATTTCAGCGACGATTACGACATTGTCGATGAATATATTGACGATGGACGAACGGGTACATCGGACGATACACGCCCTGATTTTCTCCGCTTAGTGGAAGATGTAAAACGCGGAAGAATTAACTGTATTGTTACCAAAAACCTTTCCCGTGCGTTTCGCAATAGTGCAAATCAGGGGAAATTCCTTGAGGAATTCATTCCGCTTTATAACACGCGTTTCATTTCGCTTTATGAACCGCGCATTGATACGTTTCTCAATCCGGAAGTCGTGCATAGTCTGGAAGTAAGCATTACCGGATTTATGAATGAGCAGTATGCCTACAAGACAAGTGTGGATATTCGCCGTACCTTCGATACAAAACGAAAGAACGGGGAGTTTATCGGTGCCTTCGCTCCATACGGACTCATGAAACGACCGGATGATAAAAACAGCCTGATGATCGATGAAGAAGCTGCTGAAGTCGTTCGAGACATATTTCATTGGTTTGTAGACGATGGCATGAGCAAAAGCGGCATTGTAAAACGTCTCAACGAGCTGGGAATTCCCAATCCTGCTTGCTATAAGCACAGAAAGGGGTTCAAATTCTGTAATCCGCAGATACAGAAAAATGATGGCTTATGGTGTGAAACAACCGTGCGCAATATTCTCCTAAATCAAATGTATATTGGTAATATGGTGCAGGGCAAGCAAAAGGTAATCAGCTATAAGGTGCATGACCGGGTGCGGACGGATGAAAAGGACTGGTATATTGTTGAAAATACGCATGAAGCGATTATAGATCGGGCAACTTTCGACAAAGCGCAGTCGCTTCATCAGCGGGACACAAGGGTAGCGCCTAATCAGCAAAAGGTATATCTTTTCTCAGGTTTTGTACGCTGTGCGGACTGTAAAAAGTCTATGACGAGGAAGGTAGCAAAAAAATTTGTATATTATTGCTGCGCGACATACTCTCGCAAGTCTAAAACTGCCTGCACAAAACATACGATCCGAGTGGAAGTTTTAGAGAAGGCAGTGCTTTTAGCAATTCAGAAGCAGATCGCTCTGGTTGGGAATCTGGCTGAGATCATTGACGAGATCAGTAACGCGCCTGTCATTCATACGGAATCGAAACGCATCAATAGTTTGCTCGCTTCGAAACAAAAAGAACTGGAAAAGTTGACTGTCGTTACGGACAATTTATATATGGATTGGCGGACGGGAGAGATCGACAAAGCGGAGTATCGAAGAATCAAGGCGAAATTGGAAGCACAGACCACGCAGCTGCAAGAAGTGATTGCGAATCTGCAAAAAGAAAAAGAAGTTTTCGCAAAAGGAATTAACTCAGATGAACCGTATCTTACCACCTTTTTAAAATACAAGAATATTGACCATCTGGAACGTGGGATTCTGGTGGAACTTGTTCATGCCATTTATGTTCACAAGAATGGCGAGATAACAATCGAATTTACCTTTGCAGACCAACACCGGCGGATACTGGAATATATCGAAAACAACCGTCGAGAATTAGAGGCTTTGGAGAGCAGAAAGGCAATGTAGAAAGCCAAAATGCTTTCCAATTTTCTTAAAAGCAAAGTTGTGTATAAAAACATGTATCTACCGGCCCAACCGGTCCAACCGGTCCGGCTGGCACAGGTACAGATGTACAGCTTTTATCTGCCTACTCCACGCCGCCGCAGTCTGGAACCGGTCAGACACCTCTGCTGTTTGATCGGAATGCCCTGTCCTACGGTACCGCCGTCAGCCATACAGCCAACAGCTCGAATTTTACCATTAACCAACCGGGTGTTTATACCCTTGCCTTCAATGGCGGGTTTGCCCCTGCAAAAAGTGTGAGCTTTCCGCTCAATCTCAGCACGGTGGCCCAGCTTAACGGCACAGCGTTGCCCGGCGCTGCGGCGCAGCACAATTTTACCAATCCCAACGATGTGGTAAATCAGGCATTTACGGTGCCGTTTTCGGTTTCTACTGCACCGGCAACCTTACAAGTGGTCAGTACGGCAAACGGATTTTTGTACAGCAATATTTCCGCAACCGTAACCAGAAACGGCAGCATACCGACATGAACAACAATCTGGCGCACGGTGCGTGTGCCGACAGGGAAGGCCCGACCGCTCAAACGGTCGGGCCTTGTGTTGCTTTTTAGACAAAAAGACAGAAAAAAAGACGGATTTGCGCGAAATAAGATATAAATGGGTTCGACTTCCCGCAAGGAGTATGTTATACTATACTCATTCTATTAATGTTCATATCGGCTTGAGAAAAAGCCGTGGCATGCCAAAAGAAGGGAAACAGCATGACGATTTTAACCTGTGAATGTGGAAATGAAATTTTTATTATGGATGAAACGCAGGCGACCGCATGGCAATGTGATGCATGCGGACAATGGTATGATTTTTTTGGTGTGAAAGTGGCGCCTCCGGGGCAAAATGAACCCAAGCCCTCGCCGCATTTGATTAACTGGAGCGCAGGCGAAGAACTGTAAAAGGTGAATGAGATGATCAACAAACAGAAAATTGCGTTGCTGACCGACTCCTGTGCGGATATTCCGCAGACACTGGTGCGCCGGTATGATATTTATGTCGTGCCGCTCAAACTGATTTTTTCGGATGGCGAATATGCGGATGGCGTGGATATTACGCCGACCGAGGTCTATCATAGGCTGCCGCAGGAAATTCCCAAAACAACACTGCCGGGCGGCGATACGGTGGAACAGGCGTTTGCGCGCATCAAGCAGGCCGGATATACTAAAGTGCTGGCAATCAATTTATCCGGCGGCCTGAGCGGCACCGGCAATTTGGTGCGCTTGATAGGGGAGCAGACTGTCGGACTTGAGGTTGTATCGTTTGACACCCTCAGCGGTTCTCTGGGCATTGGCATGACGGTGATACAGGCGGCGCGCTGGATTGAAGAAGGATGGTCGTGGAGCGAATTGCTGCGCGCGATTCCTGTGCTGATTCGGGATACGCATGTGTTTTTCTGTGTGGATACATTGGAATATTTGCGAAAGGGCGGACGCATTGGACAAATTGCAGCCGTGGCGGGGACGCTTTTGCAAATCAAGCCGATTATTTCCTTCGCGCCGGATGGGGAATTGATTAGCGTTGCCAAAATTCGCGGGCGCAAGGCTGCGATGCAGAAGATGGTGCAGTTGGCGACGGCGCTCGTGCCGCGCGGCGTGCCATTTAATTTGGCGGTCGCGCATGGCGATTCCCCGGCAGAACTGAAAGAGATACGGGAGATGGCGCAGAAGAGCCTGCCCGATCATCTGCACTTGATGGAGGGGGAAATTGACTGCACGCTGGGTGCGTATGTGGGTCCGCATCTGTTGGGGGTTGGGGTGCAGATGCTGACCGACGCACTTTTGGCCGCAGGCAAAGAAAATTAACGGTACTGTAACTTTTGTATTGGAGTTTTAATGCTATAATAAACCAATAGAGAACACATATAATCAATAATAGGTAGGAAGGAATGAACGGAAAATGACATATCAATCGGCGTACCGGACGACTTACCGGCGCCACAGACACCGTCGCCGCAACAGCCACTATGGCGTGCTGATCGCACTGATTCTGGTGGTGATTATCGCGGTTCCGGTTGCGTTTCACGTTGTGAAAGGGGTATCCAGTGCGGTTTTTGGTGGGGATCGGAATCAGCTGGTATACCAAATCGATAATGGTCGCGCGTTTGCAGACGGCAAAATAGTCGATCTGGGCGGCGCGGCGCCCTATCGGGACGACAGCGGGAACATTTTCGTGCCGGTACAATCGTTGTGCGACAATCTGGGGCTGGAATTGTCTTGGGATGAAAACAGCAAAACCGCAGTGCTGGCGGATGGCACGAATACGCTGCGCGCACAGGCGGACAGCAAAACCATACAGTTTAATGATGAGACGAAAACCATGTCGGCGGCGCCCGTGGTGAAAGACGGCACGGCTTATGTGCCGGTGCGCGACATCTGCCAGTCGTTCTCCTGGCAGGTAGGCGAGTTGGGCGCGGATATGGGCGATTTGGTAGTGGTTTCGCAGTCTAAAAAAACATTGGACGATGAAAGATTGGGCAAGATTGCGGATGAAGCGCTGGCCGAACTTGGGCCGTCGGAGACGCAGCTTACGTCTGACAGTGTGCTGATGCGCACAGATTCGGATAAGCTGCAATATCAGGGCGAGATTCGTCAAATGAAGGAAGAAGGCGAACACCGCGGCGCTCCGGTCATTGAACGGGATGGGCTGCAATATGTGCCGCTCCGTGCGGCAATGACTGCGTTGGGTGGTTCTGCCTCCTTTGACGGAAACCATGAATGGACGGTAGACTATAACGGCATCCAATCGACGGTGCAGGATAACGGAAAAACCAAGGTGGACGGCGACCGTGTACGGGGCGGTGACATCAGCGCCTTTACGGACGGTGACACCGGACGGTTTTATGTGTCTGCGCCGCTGTTTGCCGCATTGCTCGGCAAAACCTATACCGGTCTGGAAGATGGCGCGTTTGCCTTTGCCGCAACCTCGCTGGATGGGTTTGACAGCCAGAAGGCTTATCTGTCCGGACAGACAAACGGGCTGACACAGGCGGTCGGTGCCGATATTCCCGAAGCGGATGTATATATTGCGCTGACGTTCGACGACGGACCGACCGGTGCGATTAACGGATATCCGAATGGACTGACGGCATACTTGCTGGATGGTCTGAAGGAGCGCGGCGCGCATGCGACCTTCTTCATGGTCGGCGACCGTGTCAATATGTTCAGCAGCACGCTGCCGAGACTGGTGTCCGAAGGACATGAGCTGGGCAATCACACAATGACGCATCCGATGCAGCATTTGACCGGACTGAAGAAAGATGGCATTGAGAAGGAAATTACCTCCGCAACGAGTACCATCACAGAGAAGGCAGGACAACCGCCTACGGTATTGCGTCCGGTTGGCGGCGGCGTGAATAGCGACGTGAAGGCGGTCGCCAAGGAACTGGGCCTGCCGATTATCAACTGGAACGTAGATACGCAGGACTGGAAAAACCGCAACAAACAGAGCGTGCACGACGCAATTGTGAATGCGGCAGATGGCTCGGTGGTATTGATGCACGACCTGTATCCGACCTCGGTGGAGGGTGCGCTGTCAGCCATTGACGACCTGCAGAAACGCACGGATAAAACCTATGCATTTGTCACCGTTTCCGAGCTTGCAGCAGTTAAGGGTATCACACTGGAACCGGGCGTTGTGTATAACGGTTTGACCGATAAGGTCGCGCAGCAGATTGCGGACGGCACATATGCGCCGACGGAATTTACCTGATTGCATACCGAATCAGAGATATTAAAATGCAACCACCAGCACTGTGAAGCAGGGCTGGTGGTTTTTTGTGCAAAAGAAGAAAGCAGGCGGACGCAAAAGAGCGTCTGCCTGCTTTTCATTGTGATTGGAGGATGTCATTATCTGCGGCGTCTGCGCTGATAGTTGGAGTTTTCATACCGGGAACGCAGATTTTTCCGCTGTTTGCGGCGGCGCATACCGCCGAAAGTCAGGTTGAACAAGATGTATAATACCACGAATACGGCAAGTACAATCAGAATAACTTTAAATACTGTGCTTTGGAAAAAGTTGCTCAGTTTATCGGCATAATAGAGCACGGGGCTCATTTCCACATCGCTGAGCGCCACCAGCTCGACCGTGCCGTAGTCCATGCCGTTATAGGAATACGTGACGCTGCCAATCACATCGCCTGCCTTAATCGGCGCATCTACGCTTTCCGGCGCGGTGATAACAGGGTTTTGGGTGAGCGCTTCAATATCCAGATTCTTGGGCACAAGAGAAACCAAATCGTTTTTGGCCGTCAGCACCAGTTTGTCCGTATCGGTGGATAAATCCACCTGAATCTGTTTGATGGTGTCGCCCTGCTTGACGAGTGTTTTGGAAATGAAATTATCGAACCCCCATTTGCAAAGGGCGGAGGTATCGGTAAAGCTGGCTGCAATTTCGGGATACTCTGTCGACTGGTCATCACAGCCCATGACGACTGAATACAGCTTGGCGTCGCCGTACTCCGCATAGCCGACGAAACAGTTGCCCGCCTGCGAGGTGTGGCCGGTCTTGATGCCCTGACAGTAAGGGTAGGCATAGGCCGCATAAGAGCTGAAAATCAGCATGTTGGTCGTGTAGATGATGCGCTCCTCGTGCATGTTCGTCTTTGACATTCTGTACTGCACGGTGTTCACGATGTTGGCAAAGGTTTCGTCCTTCATGGCCTCATAGGCAATTTTGTAGAGGTCGCGCGCGGTGGAATAATGGTCGTCCTCATGCAGGCCGCAAGGATTGGAAAAATGGGTGCCCGTGCAGCCGAGTTCAGCGGCGCGTTCATTCATCATATCGACAAAGTTTTCCCAGGTACCGCCAACATGGCGGGCCAGCATGTAGGCTGCTTCGTTGGCAGAGGGCAGCATGAGCGCGTACAGCAAGTCGATGACCGGAACCTGTTCGCCTTCCTTGATGCCTGCGTTTGAGCTGTCCGCGGTGACGTTTTCAAAATCCGAGGCTTGGGCGGTGACTATTTCGTTCAGGTCGGTCACATTTTCGAGCGTGAGCAGCGCTGTCATGATTTTCGTGGTCGAAGCCGGGTAGCGGCGCTCGTCCGCGTTTTTTTCATACAGCACCATGCCGGAGTCCGGACTGATGAGCAGCGCAGCTTCCGCGTTGAGCGTAGGCGCGCCGGACGCGGCGGCAATGACGTTTGCGTTGTCCGTTTGGCTCGTGGTATCGGTGCTTTCGGTGTCCTCACCGGTATCCGAAGTATCGGAAACGATATCCTCATCCTCCGGTGCAGCGAAAGCCTGCGGCAGCGGAACGGCGGCAAACAGCAAAACAACACACAGCGCAAGCGCTGTAAAGCGATTCCATAGCATATTATTTTTCATTGGTATCCCCCAGCGAGAAGTCGGCGTCGGTAAAATGGCCGCGCAAAGCAGCAGGCTTGGGCGGTACGCGACGAAGGGGGTCGTAGCGGAACGAACGACAATGGTCGGTTCCATCCACTACGCCGCGGCGGCGGCAGGCAATGCGCTGGCCGTCGGCCAACGGTGTGCCGTGTGAGCAGTAAGTACAGCGTGGCTCAATATTTTTGCGCAGCAGCTTTTTCAGCTTCATGCGTCAGGTCACTCCAATCCAATGTTCTGTGACCCATTATATCTTATTTTTCGCTTTTTTTCCAGACCAAATTGTAAACAACATCAAAAGCAATATCAGGAAGAAGATGGGGTAGTGACGCTGCTGCAAGACGGCACCCATCGGGGCGAAAGCTGGGAGCGCAGCGGGAGAAATCCGCGCCAGCAGCGCCGTTGCCGCTGCCGCCATTGCACCGTGCAGCAGCTTGCAGGCGGCAAATCCGTGCATGGGCAGACCAGCAGGCTCGGCCAGTGCGCGCGCCTGAAACTGCACGGCCAGTCCGCCGAAGCCCAATAGGAAGGAGACGAGCGTCAGCTTCACGTTGCCCGGCAGCGGTAATGCGCGGAGCACATCCAGACCGGAGGTCAGTTCCAGTGTGCCGGAGAGTGCGTTGCCGTAAGGAAGATGTGACAATACCGGCTGCACCAGCCGCAGCAGCACACAAAAAACGGTCAGAAAGGCGGTGACCGTCAGGGCAGTGGCTGCCGCCTGCTGCACTGCGGCGCAAAAAATGGCGGAAAAGCTCTGGGACGGTGCGTTGTCCGGTGTGGATGGCTGCACGCTTTCGGCGGCGGGCAGCGGCGAACGCGCGACAAGCAGGCCGGTCAACAGAGCGGTCAGCACATGGATGATGCACAGCATAGCCCCTGTTCGCGCGCTGCCGAAAATGCCGAGACCGGCAAGGCCGATGCAGAAGCCGGGACTGGCACAGTTGCAGAACGTGTTTACTCGGGCTGCCGTGTCGCGCGAAAGCGCGCCCTGCCGCAGCAAATCGGCTGTGGTCGCTGTCCCGACCGGATATCCGCCGGTCAGGCCGAGGATAACGGCGGGTGCGGCAGCGGGCGGCAGGCGGTACAGCCACGCAAGCGGGCGTGCAGCGGGACGGGTGAGCGCCTGCGCCAATCCGCTGCGGACCAGCAGGCCGCTTGCCAGAAAAAAGGGGAACAGCGCGGGCAGCGCCTGTCCAGCAGCAAGCGAAAGACCGTCACGCACGCCGTCGGCGCAGGCAGCGGGGAAAAGCAGGAATGCTGCAAATAAGGCGAGAGACAAAAATAATTTCATGCACGCACCTCCGATGCATCAGGATATGCGGCAGAGTCAAGTTTGATGCTGCCGCCGCATACAATAGCCCGAACGGAGGAGGGACGCACATGGCGCATGACGGGTTGGGCGAGCTGATCGACGATCTGCATGGCTTCCGGCCGCGCGTGGAGATCATCGGCAACAGCCGCGTAGTGGTGGAGAATCATCGCGGCATTCAGGAATATGAGCAAGGGCTGCTGCGCGTCAAATGCAGCGGCTGTGAGGTACGTATCGTGGGAGCGGGACTGGAGCTGACGGCGCTTTCGCTTGATGAACTGGCGGTTACCGGGACGATTGTTTCCGTGGAGTATACGACGGCGGGATAACGGAAAGGGGATGAGATTATGCTTGCGCGGCTTTGGCGTCTGGCGCGCGGACAGGTGCGCGTGCGCGTGACGGGTGCAAGCCTGCCGCGCTTTCTCAATCTGTGTGCCGCAAAGAGTCTGATGCTGCGGCGGATGGAGCGCACGGCATGGGACGAAATGTATGCCACGCTGTCGATTGCGGATTTTCGCGCGCTGCGGCGGTATATGGGGCGCACGGGCTGCCGGGTCCATATTGTGCAGCGGCGCGGCATGCCGTTTTGGGCGGCGCGTTTACGGCCGCGTACCGCACTGTGGGGCGGTCTGGTGCTGCTGGTGCTGCTTTGCTGGGTGCTGTGTGCGCATATCTGGTCGATTGAGACGCATATCGACCCTGCGCTGGATGAGGCTGAGGTGATACAGCAGCTGGAGGAACTGGGCGTGCATATCGGTGCGCGCATCAGCTCGTTGGACACGCGCAGCATCCGGTGGAAAATGCTCGGCATGCAGCCGAATATGACCTTTTTGGCTTTGAACATTCGCGGGAACAGTCTGACGATTGAGGCTTACGGCGTCACGCCGCCGGAGGAAAAGATTGACCAAGATGCGATTGTCAAGGTGGTAGCGGCGCAGGAGGGGGTCATCAAAAGCGTGCGTGCGCTCGAAGGGCAGCCGATGGTGCAGGCGGGGGACGCGGTCGAAACGGGCGATACGCTTATCAGCGGTCTGGTGCCGCCCACACGCGAGGGGGGCGGTTATCGGCTGGCGCACGCGCGCGGTGAAGTAGAAGCCTATACGGTGCATCGCGTGACGGCGGCACGCGCGCTCGAAACCGAAAGCAAGGCATACACCGGCAAAGTGCGGCGGCAGTATGCGCTGGTTTTGGGAAATCATCGGTTAAATTTATATATTGGGAGTGGAATTGACGGGGGCACCTGTGATAAAATAATAGAAACCAGAACGCTGCGTCTGTCGGACAGCGTGGTGTTCCCGGTGTCGCTGGTCGTGCAGACCTATGTGTTTTACGAGCGCGAACCGCAGATAGCCGCTGTCGAGGATTTGCGTGTCGAGATGCTCTCGCGCGCGCTCGAGGAAATTGCCTCCGGTATGGACGGAACGGTAACCGAGCACAGTGAAACACTCACCGAGCAGAACGGTGCGGCGGTGCTGGAGATGACTGTGCATGCGGTGGAGCAAATCGGCGTCGAGGCGGTCGACGACAGCACGATTCCGGAGCAGCCGCCGACAGAGGAAGAGGCTGCGCCATAGCATGCAGCGGCAGACGGAAAGAGAACAAGGAAAGCAAGGTGCAAACCATAGAAAAGACAATACAGGTGGAGAGAACCGAACTGCTGATGTCGGTTTTCGGCGCGTTTGACGAAAATATTAAGCTGCTCGAGCGGGAACTGGGCGTTTCGGTCATCAGCCGGGGAACCGAGCTGAAGATTTCGGGCGAGACGGCGGATGTGGAGACGGCGGCGCGCACCGTTGAGGCGCTGGTCTCCATGGCCGCGCGCGGCGAGGCGATTGGTACGCAGACTGTGCAGTACGTTATCGGGCTGGCGCGTGATGGCCGCGAGGCCGAAGTGCACACCATGAGCCGCGATGTGCTGTGCATCACGGCCAAAGGCAAGCCGGTCAAGGCCAAGACACTCGGTCAGAAACGGTATATGGAAGCGATTCGCAAAAATACCATCGTCATGGGCGTCGGCCCTGCGGGCACGGGCAAAACCTATCTTGCCGTGGCCGCGGCGGTCGCGGCGTTCCGGGACAAGCAGGTGTCCCGTATCATCCTGACACGTCCCGCGGTCGAGGCGGGTGAAAAGCTGGGCTTCCTACCCGGCGACCTGCAAAGCAAGGTCGACCCCTATCTGCGCCCGTTGTACGACGGTCTGTTTGATATGCTCGGCGCGGAAAACTTCGCCAAGTATCAGGAGCGCGGTTCCATTGAGGTGGCGCCGCTGGCCTATATGCGTGGCCGCACGTTGGACGACAGCTTTATCATCCTGGATGAAGCGCAGAACACGACCCCTGAGCAGATGAAAATGTTCCTGACCCGTCTGGGCTTCGGCTCACAGGCGGTCATTACCGGCGACATCACCCAGATTGATTTGCCGGACGGCAAGCAGTCCGGACTGAAAGAAGCGCTGCGCGTGCTGGACGGTGTGGAGGGCATCGCTCAGTGTTATCTGACCGAAAAGGACGTTGTGCGGCATGAGTTGGTGCAGCGCATCGTCAAGGCGTATGCGGAGTATGAAGGCAAAAAGGGCAGAAATAAGGCGCCGGACAATAAGCATCCGGCGTTCCGCCGAAAAGGGGAGAAACGATGAGCCATCAAATCAATATCGGCTTTGAAACCGACGTAGAGGATGCGCAAGCGGTCAGCGAACTCATTTGCACCTGTGCAAAACGTGTGCTCGAAAGCGAGGATGTGCCGTTCGACGCGGCAATCGACGTGACTGTGGTGGATGCCGACGAGATTCGGCGGCTCAACGCGGAATACCGGGACAAGGATGCGGTGACCGATGTGCTGTCCTTCCCGATGTACGATTTTTTAAACGGTCAGCCGCAGGAGGAACTCGAAGCTGAGCCGGACTCCGGCTGCGTGATGCTGGGCGATATGGTGCTGTGCTACACGCGCGCGGTCGAACAGGCCGCGCAGTTTGGCCATTCGCCGGCACGGGAGTGCGGATACCTGACGACCCATTCCGTGCTGCACCTGCTGGGCTATGACCACGAGCGGAACGACGAGGATACCCGCCTGATGCGCGCCAAGGAGGAGGACAACCTTTCCTTCCTCGGCCTGACCAGAGAGAATTGATATGGGAAAGAATATCCGAAAACTGCATGAAAGTTTTCAGCATGCGCTGCGCGGGTTGGGGCTGTGCATCCATGGGGAGCGCAACTTCCGCGTGCATATGGTCGCGGCGTTTTATGTAACGGTTTTTGCGCTGATAGGCCGCGCAAGCGCGGCGGAAGCGGCGATTTTATGTATCTGTTTTGGCCTGACGATGGGTGCAGAGCTGATGAATACGGCCATTGAGCGGCTGTGTGACCGGCAGGCCAGCGGGTATGATGGTTTTGTGCGCAACGCCAAGGATATCGCGGCGGCAGGCGTGTTCGTGTGTGCTGCGGCGTGCGCCGCCGTCGGCGTATGCATCTTCATTGGGGAAGGGGTGCTGCTTGTGGCGCTTCGGTTTCTGCTTGCGCATCTGTGGCTCGCAATGGCGCTGCTGGTGACGATACCGGCTGCGCTTTGGTTTATATTTTATTATGGGAGAATACAATGAGTAAGATTACAAAAACCGCGGTCGTCTCAGTGGTCGGCCGCCCGAATGTCGGCAAATCCACGCTGACCAATAAGCTGGTGGGACAGAAGGTCGCCATTGTGTCGAGCAAACCGCAGACCACGCGCACGCGCATCACAGGCGTGCTCAGCCGCGGGGATACGCAGTATGTTTTTCTGGATACGCCCGGTCTGCACAAGCCGCGCTCCCGTCTGGGCGATTACATGTGCAAGGTCGTGACCGATACTGTGTCCGAGGTGGATGTGGCGGCGCTGGTGGTCGAGCCGATTGCCAACATCGGCCCAGCAGAGGAGAGTTTAATCCAGCAAATCAAGCAGCATCATATGCCGTCCATCCTGGTCATCAACAAGATTGATACCATCAAAAAGGAAGAACTGCTTGCGGTGATTGCAGTGTATGCGCAGGCGCATGACTTCGATGCAGTGGTGCCGGTTTCGGCGCGCACGGGCGAAGGGCTGAATGATTTCCTGTCCGAGGTGGACAAGTATGCGCTCGAAGGTCCGCAGCTGTTCCCGGAGGATATGGTGTCCGACCAGCCGGAGCGGCAGCTTGTGGCTGAGATTGTGCGCGAAAAAATGCTGCGGCTGCTTGACCGGGAGGTGCCGCACGGCGTTGCCGTCGGCATAGAGCGCTGGAACGAGCGCGAGGACGGCCTTGTGGAAATAAACGCGGTCATCTACTGCGAAAAGAGCAGCCACAAGGGCATCATCATCGGCAAGCAGGGCGCTATGCTCAAGGAGATTGGCCGTCAGGCGCGTGTAGACATCGAGCGCATGCTGGATGCAAAGGTGTTCCTTGAGCTGTGGGTCAAGGTCAAGGAAGGCTGGCGTAACAATCAGTACCAGATGCGCAACTTCGGCTACGAGGAGCAGTAAATGGCGGAGGTCAGGCTGCGTGCGCTCATTTTGCGCGAGGTAGATTTCGGTGATTTTGACCGCTATCTGACCGTACTGACCGAATACGGCCGCAAGAGCGAAATCCTGTATAAAAACGCGCGGCGGGGCAAAAAGCAAAACCCTGCCGCGCGGCAGTTTTGTTATTCCGAGCTGATTTTGTCCGAGCGGGGCGGGAAATACGCCTTGCGGGATGCTGATTTGGTGCACTCCTTTTTTTCACTTGCGGAGGATATCGAGCGGTACGCGCTCGCATGCTATCTGGCGGAGGTTGCGGGTGCGGTGACCGGACCGGACGAGGACAGTCCTGCGGTGAGCCGACTGCTGCTGCACGCATTGTACGCGCTGGAAGGAAAAAAACGCGACCCCGCGCTTGTCAAAGCCGCGTTTGAATGGCGCGTGCTGGCGGAAAGCGGCTATGCGCCCGACCTTGCGGATTGCGGCGTGTGCGGGCAGCCGATTATGCAGCCGCCCGTATGTTTTTCCGTGCGTGCGGGTACAGCAGCCGATGAAAAGTGCGCCGCGCGTATTGGTGGGTATGAGCGGCTTGCGGACGGGGCGCTGCGCGCGATTTTGCATGTCCTGTCGGCTGAGCCGCAAAAGGCGTATGCCTTTGCGCTGTCCGGTCCGGCAAGGGAGCAGTTCTGCCGCATGGCAGAAGCGTATGTGCAATACCACCTTGGCCGTGGCTTTGACAGTTTGGTATTTTACCGTTCCCTTCAAACGAAAGGGGAAAAGCCATGATTGTGCGAAAGAATATGGTGGTAAAGCAGACTTCTTTGCGGTTTTCGGTATATGTGCAGCTTGTGCTCGATGGCATTGCGGCGGCAGTTTTTCTGCTTAGCTGGCTTGCAAACATAAAACCCTATGTCGTGATACTGGGGCTGATGCTGCTTTCGTTGGCCAACACGTTTCTGTGCGGCCATTATCTGCTGCGTGACTGTAAGCAGTATCTGCCGAATGACGAGTATCAGCGTCTTGCCGCGCGATACTTTCCTTATGGCAGCCACTGGCTGTGGGTACTGCTGCAATACAGGCAGCTTCGCGGTATGACCAGCGAAACGGGGCGTTTGCTTTTGCGCATTTGGCTGCGCACAATGGGCTTGATTGCAGGCTCGATGCTGGGTATTTATCTGCTGGTTTTGCTGTTTACCTTTTTTGTGTGAAACACGCTTTTGGAGAGGAAGCTATGAATCGTTTGGGCGAAAAATCCTTAAAAACACTGGAATATTACGAAATTTTGGAGCGGCTCGCGGCACAGGCCGCGTCGGATGCGGCGAAAGAAAAGTGCCGTGCGCTGCGGCCGCTCGATGACCACGAGCAGGCGCAGGTCTGGATGGACCAGACAACGGATGCCAAAAACCGCATGATTCGGCATGGCAGCCCGTCGTTTGGCGGCATCCGTGCGGTGGGTGCGATTTTGCAGCGCGCCGACCGCGGCGGCACGCTCAATCCGCGCGAGCTGCTCGATGTGGCGAGCCTACTGCAAACCGCGCGCCGTGCGCTCGTATACGATGCGGAGCAGGAGGAAAAAACGGCGTTGACGCCGATTTTCGGCCTGCTGTCCGGTAACCGCGCGCTGGAGGAGGCCATCACGACCGCAATTGTGTCCGAGGAAGAGATTGCGGATGGAGCTTCTCCCGAGCTGTTGTCCATCCGCCGCGAATTGCGGCGTATTTCGGGCAAGGTGCGCGAGACGCTGAATCGCTTGATTTCGGGAGAGCGCTCGAAATATTTACAGGAAACCATTATCACCCAGCGCAACGGGCGTTTTGTCGTGCCGGTCAAGGCGGAACATCGAGGCGATATTCCGGGTCTGGTGCATGACACCTCGTCCACCGGCGCGACCGTATTCGTCGAGCCGCAACAGGTAGTGGAAATCAATAATCAGATTAAGGTGCTCGAAGGCCGCGAGGAAGCCGAAATCGAGCGCATTCTTGCGGAATTGTCGGGCGAAGTGGCAAATTACAAAAACGCAATTGCGCAGGATTTTGACGCGCTTGTGTCGCTTGATTTTGTGTTTGCGCGTGCCAAACTCTCGTTTGAGATGAACGCTGCCGCGCCTGTGCTTGCGGAAGGAAGCGGCCGCTGCCGTTTGCTGCGCGCGCGGCATCCGCTGCTGGATAAGGACAAGGCGGTGCCAATCGACATCGCCATTGGCGGCGAGTATGATACGCTGGTCATCACCGGCCCGAACACGGGCGGCAAAACCGTGTCGCTCAAAACGCTGGGCCTTTTGTCGCTTATGACGGCCTCGGGTCTGCATATTCCGGCAAATGAGCAATCCGAGATTGCACTATTTGAGCATGTTTATGCCGATATCGGCGACGAGCAGAGCATTGAACAGTCGCTGTCCACGTTCTCCGCGCACATGAAAACCATTGTGTCCATCATGGATTGCTGTGCGCAGGGCGATTTGGTGCTGTTTGACGAGCTGGGCGCGGGCACCGACCCGGTCGAGGGCGCGGCGCTTGCGGTCGCGGTGATTGGCTATGCACGGCAGATGGGCGCGTGCGTAGCGGCGACGACGCACTATGCGGAGCTGAAAACCTTTGCGCTCACGACCGACGGCGTGGAAAACGCCTCGTGCGAGTTTAATGTGCAGTCCCTGCAGCCGACTTACCGACTGCTGACCGGTATCCCCGGCAAATCCAATGCGTTTGCCATCGCGGCGCGTCTGGGGCTTCAGCCGACCATCATCGAGCGGGCAAAGGAGCAGGTTTCGACCGAGGATGCGCGCTTTGAGGATGTGCTGGCAGAGTTGGAGCGTGAGCGCCGCCGTGTCGAACAGATGCGGGATGAGGCGGCTAAAATGCGTTCGGCGGCGCAGTCCGAGCGCGATAAGATGCGCGCTGAGCGCGACGCGGCGGAGCAGCGTGCCGATAAGCTGTTGGAAAGCGCGCGCAGCCAAGCGGACCGGATACTCAAGGATGCCCGCATGACGGCGGAAACGGTGTTCGACGAGCTGGAGGATTTGAAAAAGAAGTCGCAGAAGAAAAATGCCGACCAGAATCTTGCCGCGGCCAAGGCTGCGCTGCGCGGGGTCATCACACAGACCGAAAATGAGCAGCGCCGTGGCGTGCAAAAGCGCGTGGTCGAGGCGGATGAGCAGCGCCCGGTCAAAAAGGGAGACCGCGTGCGGCTGCTGAACGTCGGCGGCGTGTTGGCGGATGTGCTTGCGCCTGCAGATAAGAGCGGCAATGTGCAGGTGCAGGCCGGGCCGATGAAAATGACGGTCAAAGAGAATGAACTGCGTTTGGTGGAGGAAAACAAACCCGCCAAAAAGTCTGCGCCGCAGCCGCGCCGGTCTGCGCCTGCGCGCGAGCTGAACCTGCGCTCGGCGGCCAGCGAGGTCGATGTGCGCGGTATGAGCGCGGAAGAAGCGCTTTTTGAGGTGGATAACTTCCTGTCCCGTGCAATCATGGCGGGGCTGCCGTCGGTTACGGTCATCCATGGCAAGGGTACGGGTGTGCTGCGAAACGCTGTGCAGCAGCATCTTAGAAGCAATAAGCGGGTCAAAAGCGTGCGAAGCGGCGTTTACGGCGAAGGGGAGCAGGGTGTGACCATCGTGGAGCTTCGCTGAAACCGGTTTCGGCTGTTGCATAAAAATTTGAACATCCTTTCGCGCAAAACCGGCATACAGGGCAAAATGCCTTATATTTTGACGAAATACAGGAAAAATTTCATCAAAAACGCAAATGCGGCAAAGGCAAAATAGCCTTGACGAAATCGACAAAAGGGGATAGACTATATATATCGGATTTGAAGAAATAGGAGCGATGCAGATTATGTATTCGAAAGAGGTACAGGTTACCAATCAGGTAGGCTTATATGCCCGTCCCGCAACTTTTTTTATTCAGAAGGCAAATGAGTTCAAGTCGACGATCCTGGTAGAGAAGGAAGAGCGCCGCGTCAATGCGAAGAGCTTGCTCGGCATCCTGTCCTTGGGCATCACCAAGGGCACTACCATCAACCTGATCGCGGACGGCCCGGACGAAGAAGAGGCTGTTTCTGCTCTGGTTGAGCTGATTACGTCCAATTTTACCGACTAAGTTATCGCATCCTGAGAAAAAGCGCCGAATTGCTCGGCGCTTTTTTTATCGGAGGAGTTGGCGGCGAAAAGGAGGCGGTTTGCCGTGACAAGAGAACATCTCAAGGAGCGCGTGCGGCGTCTGCCGATGCAGCCGGGTGTGTATCTGCACAAGGATAAAACCGGCAAAGTGATTTATGTCGGTAAGGCCAAGCTGCTGCGCAACCGCGTGTCCAACTACTTTCAGCCGCCTGAGCGGCTCAACGCCAAAACCAGACAACTGGTCAGCCATATCGACGATTTTGACATCATCGTGACCGAAAGCGAGTTTGAAGCGCTGGTTTTGGAAAATTCGATGATTAAAAAGTACAAGCCTAAGTACAATATCCTCTTGAAGGATGACAAGGGCTATCCCTATATTCGGCTCAATACAGATGCGCCCTATCCGGCATTTACGGTTGTTTCCCGTCCGGGGCACGATGGGGCACGCTATTTTGGCCCCTATCCGGGCCGCGTGGCCGCCCGGCGTGCAATTGATACGATCAGCGAAGCGCTGCTGCTCAAAACCTGTTCGCGGGTATTCCCGCGCGACATCGGCAAAGACCGTCCGTGCCTCAATCAGCATTTGGGGCGCTGCTGCGCTCCTTGCACGGGCAAAGTCAGCCCGGAGGAATACCATACGCTGATTGATCAGGCGATTGCGCTGTTTGAGGGCAACGCGAAGCTGCTGGAAAGGGATTTGACCGAAAAGATGAACGAAGCGGCGGAGGAACTGCAATTTGAGCGCGCGGCGATGCTGCGTGACCGTTTGCGTGCCGTGCAGAAGCTGGGCACACGGCAGCATGTGGTCGCGGGCGCGTTTGCGGAGCTGGACGTCATTGCATTTGTGCAGGGGCAGACGCGCGCATGCGTATGCGTGCTGCACTATGCGGGCGGCGCTTTGCAGGATAAAGAATATACGCTGTTTCACTTGACCGGGAGCGATGCGGCCGAGGTGCTGGCCTCTTTCGTCAAGCAATACTATGCGCAGCGTAGCGCGGTGCCGAAAACCGTGCTGCTTTCGCATGAGATTGAGGAACAGGATGCGGTGGGGGAGTATCTGTCCTCGATTGCTCAGCGGAAGGTCGAATTGGCGGTACCGCAGCGCGGCGAGCGCCGCGTATTGACGCGGCTGGCGGAGAAAAATGCGCGCGAAGAGATAGAACGGCGTGAAAAACAATCGGAACGGCGGCATAAATCGCTGGAATTGCTGCAAAATGTGACCGGTATGCTGGCGCTGCCGCTGCGGTTGGAAGCATATGATATTTCCAACTTTGCCGGACAGGATACGGTCGGCTCAATGGTCGTGTTCGTGGAAGGACAGCCGAAAAAAAGCGAATATCGCAAGTTTAAGATTGCCTGTGCGGCAAATGGGCAGGATGACTACGCATCCATGCGGGAAATGCTCACGCGCCGTGTGCAGCGTTATGTGGACGGCGATGAAAAATTTTCGCCGCTGCCGAATGCATTTCTGATTGACGGCGGTTTGGGACATGTCCGCGTATGCAAAGAGGTGCTCGATTCGTTTGGGCTGCAAACGCCTTGCTTTGGCATGGTCAAGGATGATAAGCACCGCACCCGAGCGTTGGTTGCGCCGGATGGGCGCGAATTCGGCATTTCGGCAACGCCTGCGCTGTTTGCGCTGATTGGACGGATTCAGGAAGAGGTGCACCGGTTTGCGATTGAGTATAACCGCAAGCTGGGCGGCAAAAAGGTGCGTGGTTCGACACTGGATAAAATCCCCGGTGTGGGCGATAAGCGCCGTACAGATTTGCTGCGGCATTTCGGCAGTATTGATAATATCCGTAAGGCGAGCGAGCAGGAGTTGGCGCGGATTTTGCCGCGCAATGCCGCGCAGGCGGTGTTTGAGTATTTCCACAAGGAGGACTGAGCGATGCGTGTGGTATCCGGTACGGCGCGTGGCTGCAAGCTGCAGCCTGTGCCCGGTATGAACACCCGGCCGACGACCGACCGCGTCAAGGAAAATGTGTTTAACTTGATTCAGGACCATGTGCGCGGAGCACGGGTGCTCGATTTATTTGCGGGTACGGGACAGCTTGGCATCGAGGCGCTTTCCCGCGGCGCACAGCACTGCGATTTTGTGGAGCATAACAAAACGGCATACAATATCGTGTGTAAAAATACAGAAACAGCGCGCGTATCTGAGCGCGCCGGTCTGCACCGTGCGGAGTCGGATGTTTTCCTTTCGCATGCGGCAAAGCAGGGCTATGACCTGATTTTTCTCGATCCTCCGTACGGCGGCAAGGCTTTAGAAAATGCGCTGGCGCGCATAGAAACGTTTGACATTCTGTCTGCGGATGGTATAATAATATGCGAAAGTGCAGTAGGGGATCGGTTCACGCATGGGTTTGAGGCCATTCGTGAGCGCCGCTATGGCGCAACTATGATTACCGTTCTGCGTCGGCGGGACGGCGGAACGGATGAAGAACATGAGAACTGCGATCTATCCGGGCAGCTTTGACCCGGTCACTTTGGGCCATCTGGATATCATACGCCGTGCTTCGGTCATGTTTGACCGGCTGATTGTCGCGGTGATGCATAATCAGAATAAAAAGCCGATGTTTTCAGTGGAGGAACGGATGGAGTTTCTCCGGAGGACAACAAATGGTCTGCCGAATGTGGAGATTGCGTCCTTCGGCGGTCTGCTTGCGGATTATGCCAGACAGCAGGAAGCCTGCGCGGTGGTCAAGGGCTTGCGCGCGGTTTCGGATTTTGAATATGAATTTCAGATGGCGCTGGCGAATCGGAAGCTGAATCCCCAGTTGGATACGGTGTTCCTGATGACGAGCGCGGAATATATGTACCTGTCGTCCTCTGTGGTGAAGGACATTGCAGTACACGGCGGCAGTGTCGCCGGCTTTGTCCCCGACGGGATTATGCAGGATATTGTGCGCCGCACAAGAAAGGAAGGCTAAACGATGGCAACTTTGGACGAACTGATCAACAGCATGTACGATATGGTGCAGGACGCAAAGGGCATCCCTCTGGCGGGCGAAAAGTGCATCATCGAACGTGACCATCTGCTCGATCTGCTCGATGAGCTGCGCGCGACGCTGCCGAATGATTTGCAGGCCGCGCAGGATATCGTAGCCAAGCGCAGCGAGATGCTGGCTTCCGGAAAACGCGAGGCAGAGGCAATCCGCCGGCAGGCGGAGGAGGATGCCCGTCAGATGGTTTCGGAAACCGAAATCGTGGTTGCGGCGCGCCGCAAGGCCAAGGAAGTACAGGGCAATGCGGAAATTCAGGCGCGTGAGCTGCGCCGTGTAGCCAATGAGTATTGTGAGGATACACTCAAGCGCACGGAGGAAGCGGTGGCGCTTTCGTTGGAGGAAGTGCGCAAAGCGCGTCAGCGATTCAAAAGCATTGCCAAGTGAAAAACGCGATAAAAACAGCTGCCTTTTGGGCGGCTGTTTTTTTGCGTTGTGAAAAAGAAGGGCGGAGAACACCCATGATGAAGGCATTTCCCACTTCGACCCACAAGGGGATGATGCGGGGCAAATGCCTTGCACAGAAGCAGCAAGATTCCGGCGAAGGGGTGGATGATTGGTGGGATTTTCCCCCACTGGATGGGTCTGTCAGGGAAATGACAAAACTATCGAACAAGTGTTTGAAAATTGCAAAAATCGTCGAAACAACGAATTTATGGCCATAATCTTCTGCAAAATAATGCGAAAAAAATCTTGCAATCTATTCGGCGTACCGCTATAATGGAAGCAAGGTGGTGAGAAGTGGGGTAAAGTGTCACAGATTCCACCAAAGCGAAAGTGTGGTGTGAATCCGGTGAAGGGCGAGTACAAACATTCCGTTGACGCAAAGGGACGGCTGGCAATGCCGGCCAAGCTGCGCGAGGAGTTGGGCGAGCACTTCACTGTCACCAAGGGTCTGGACGGATGTCTGGCGGTTTATCCGGAAAAGGAATGGGAAGCCTTGGAGGACCGCATTCGCAGTCTGGGCAATGGTGAAAAGGCACGCCGTGTAAAGCGGTATTACTTTGCCAATGCCTTTGATGCGCAGCTCGATGCGCAGGGCCGTATTCTCATCCCCGCAAATTTGCGTGAGTTTGCCGACTTGCAAAAGGATGTTGTTGTCATCGGTCAACTGGATCACGCGGAAATCTGGAACAGTGAAAAGTGGCGCGTTTACAACGAAGCAATTGATGCGGAGAGCGTTGCCGCCGACGTGGAAGATATGGATTTTTAACCGGACAGGCAGGAGGGAAGTATGGAATTTCATCACGTATCCATTCTGCTTGAACCATGCCTTGAGGCGCTTCAAATTAAACCGGACGGCGTGTATGTCGATGCAACAACCGGCGGTGCCGGACATTCGCTCCGCATTGCGGAGCGTTTGCATGATACCGGTCGTTTAATCTGCATTGACCGGGATGATGAGGCGCTGGAAAACGCAAAAACACGGCTGCGTGATGTGTGGCAGCGTGTGACGACGGTCAAAAGTGATTTTCGGGAGATTGACCGTGTGCTGGAATCGCTCGGCTTGCCGGGAGCGGACGGCATCCTGTTTGATTTGGGTGTTTCCTCCCCGCAGCTGGACCACGCGGAGCGCGGCTTTTCCTATATGCAGGATGCGCCGCTCGACATGCGGATGGACCGGACCCAGAAGCTGACTGCCTACGACGTGGTGAACAGCTGGAGCCGGGAGGAGATCCGGCGGATTCTGTTTGAGTACGGTGAGGAGCGGTATGCGCCGCTGATTGCTGCGGCGATTGAACGCGAACGGGCGAAAAAGCCGATTGAAACCACACTGGAACTGGTCGATGTGATCAAAAATGCGATGCCGGGCAAGGCAAAACGCGAAAAACAGCATCCGGCAAAGCGCAGCTTTCAGGCGATTCGTATTGCGGTAAACGATGAGCTGGGTGCGGTGCGGGAGGCAATGGACAAAGCGATTGATTGCCTCAATCCGGGCGGACGGCTTGCGGTGATCACGTTCCATAGTTTGGAGGATCGTATTGTAAAGGCAGCGTTTCAACAGGCGGCGCAGGGATGTACCTGCCCGAAAGAGTTTCCAGTTTGTGTGTGCGGGAAAAAACCGAAGGTGCGGCTGACTCCACGGAAGCCAATCCTTCCGGATGAAAGAGAGATCGGAGAAAATCCCAGAGCACGCAGCGCAAAGCTGCGCGTATGCGAAAAGATATGAACAGCAACCGCAGGAGAAA
The DNA here is from genome assembly GCF_944384695.1 of uncultured Agathobaculum sp. Classification (GTDB taxonomy): domain Bacteria; phylum Bacillota; class Clostridia; order Oscillospirales; family Butyricicoccaceae; genus Agathobaculum. Next base: position 26,011 of record NZ_CALWUQ010000019.1, read on the forward strand.
GGAAATGCAATGATGACTGCCAGCAGGGAAAGCGTGGCCTACGAACAATATGAAGAACGTTTTCCGGTGCAACAGGAGCAGAAACGCAATTTGCGCGTAGCGCCTACACCGCGTCGGCGCAAAAAAGCGCGCGTAAGACCCAGTTTGGTGGGCTGCTTTGTTGTTGTGGCGATTGCCGCAGTGTATATCCTGTTCTGCCAGATGCAGTTGACGCAGCTCAGTGCCGAGGTTGGCGAGCAGAATGATACGCTTAACGAGCTGATGGCGGAAAATGTATCGCTGACGACCAAGCAGATTAACAGTGTGAATTTGGATGAGGTAGAGGAATATGCGGTGAACAATCTGGGGATGGTCAAAATGGACAACTCCCAGATTGAATATGTGGAACTGACCAACCCGGATACCGTAACGGTAGCGGACAGCGGCGTGTCGCTCGGTTCGCTGTTTGCCGGTTTGGCGCGCAGCTTTTCCGCAATTGTGGAATATATTCGGTAAGTAAATGAATAGGATGCGTACAGGGGAGTGAGAGGTGGAAACTTCTGACTCCTTACGCTTTTTATAACGAGATTATGGAGGCACAGAATACCATGGCAGCAAAGGGACCGAACAATCAAATGCGCGCACGAATCGGCGTTATGACCTTGGCGTTTGTGGTGTTTGGCTTTGGATTGGTTGGCATTCGTCTGCTGTATATGCAGGTATTCCACCATGACTTCTATGTGCAGCAGGCGGCGTCCCTGCAAACACGCGATACCTTCATCACCCCCAACCGTGGCAAAATCTATGACGCAAATATGCAGGTTCTGGCCGAATCGGCCGAAGTGGAGCGTATCGTTATTTCACCAAAGGGCGTTGTGGACGAGTCAAAGGTGGAAGACGGTACTTCGGCGCAGATGCAGCAGCAAACGCTGGCGCAGATTCTGGCGGATGAGCTGAGTCTGGATTACAATACGGTGCTGGAGAAAATTCAGAAAACCGATTCGGAGTATGAGATTATCGCCCAAAAGGTAGATAAGGACGTTTCGAAAGAATTATATGAAAAGCTGAATCAGGCAGGATGCACGGGCGTGTATTCAGAGCCGGATACCAAGCGGTATTACCAGCAGGGTGCGTTCCTGTCTGCGGTGCTCGGCTATGTCGGCAGCGACAACAATGGCGCGTATGGTTTGGAAGCCCAGTATAACGACGTGCTTTCCGGTACGGCAGGGCGTATCGTGCGCGTGCAAAATGCGCAGAATAAGGATATGACGCCCGATACCGAGCAGTATATCCCGGCGCAGGACGGCGATTCGCTGGTGCTGACCATTGACAGTGATATTCAGAATTTCCTGGAAAAGCATCTGGAAACCGCGCTGGCAGATAATCCGGAGGCGCGCGACGGCGTGTCCGGCATCGTGATGAACGTCAAGACCGGCGAAGTGCTGGCGATGGCGTCGCTGCCGGATTATGACCCGAACAACTCCTACACGATTACCGATGAGCGATACATCGAAGAGCTGAAAACCAATGTGCAGGCTGCTTTGGCAGAGGCCGGTGTTACGGCGGAAATCAGCGATAAGTACTATCAGGAAGGCGGGTTGGCCAACCTACCGGAGAGTGTGCAGAATAATGATGAACTGGTCGACAAATTAACCGAGATTCGCTCACAGCAGCTCTATAAAATGTGGTATAATCCGGTAGTGACGGATAACTACGAGCCGGGCTCGACCTTCAAGCTGATGAATGTTGCAACGGCCTATGAGTTGGGAGTAGCGCACGAAGAGGATACCTATTACTGTGGCGGCTCCATGATGGTCGGCGACTGGTCCAAGCCGATTCAGTGCTCGAACACCAGCGGTCACGGCACGCAGACGCTGACCGAAGCGCTGATGAATTCGTGCAACGTGGCCATGATGCAGATTGTTGCCAAGACCGGCATGGACCGCTTTTACGAATTTTACAAAGCGTTCGGGCTGACCGAGCCGACCGGTATTGACCTGCCCAGCGAAAGCAAGGGCCAGTTCCATGATGTCAATGTGACCAGTGAGTGGAACGAGGTTTCGCTGGCAACCGCATCCTTTGGACAGCGCTTTACGGTCACGCCGTTGCAGGAATTGAATATGGTTTGCACGATAGTCGATGACGGCAAACTCAAGCAGCCGTATGTCGTCAAGGAGATTTTAGGCTCGGATGGCTCGGTCAAATCCACGACCGAGACGACGGTTATCCGTCAGGTTATCTCGGAGGAAACCTCTGCTTATATGCGTGAGGCGATGGAAGCGGTCGTATCCGGTGGTACGGGCAAAAATGCCTATGTATCCGGTTATCGAATCGGCGGCAAAACGGCAACCTCGGAGATTTTGCCGGAATATGATGACGAAGGCAATGTGATTGACACGGAGGATCGCTATACCGCATCCTTCATTGGCGTAGCGCCGATGGACGATCCGCAGATAGCAGTGCTGGTTTCCATAAACGATTTGCCGGAGTCTGTGCCGCACGGCGGCGGCGCGATTGCCGCGCCGGTGGTGGGCCGCATCATGGAAGACGTGCTGCCGTATATCGGTGTAACGCCGGTTTACACGGATGAGGAGAACGACCGCCGTGAGCTGACCGTACCCAGTGTGATTGGCTCCACGGAAGAAGCGGCTGCAAGCGCATTGGATCAGGCAGGCTTTGCATACCGCGTGGTGGGCGACGGCGATACGGTCACCGATCAGGTGCCGTCAGGCGGCGTGCGCATTCCGGCAAGCGGCAAGGTGATTCTGTATATGGGCGAGAGCAAACCGACCGAGCAAATCACTGTGCCGGACCTGACAGGCTTGACACCGGATGAATGTCGTAGTACATTGGAAGAATATGGGCTGTATTTGAAACAGAAGGGCGTTGCTTCTTCGCAGGTTACGGGCAATACAACGGCAAGCAAGCAAAGCCCGGCATACGGCACAAAGGTGAATATCGGCGCGGTGGTAACGGTTGAATTCTCGGATACCACGAACGTCAACGACCGATAGGAGGAGAAACATGAAATTACAGGAACTGCTCCGCGGGGTTGCGGTAAAAAGCAGCACGGCAGCGGATGATTTGGAAATCCGCGAGGTACGGTATGATTCGCGTGCCGTGCAGGCAGGCGACCTGTTTGTTGCCATCCGTGGTTTCGCAACAGACGGACATCAATATATTGGCAAAGCGCTCGAACAGGGTGCAGCCGCAGTGGTGTGTGAGGAAGCGCCGGAGGGCGTGCCGGCGGTTGTGGTGGAAAATGCCCGTCAGGCGCTTGCCGAGATTGCGGCTAACCGCTTTGGCCATCCGGCGGACAGCATGGTGATGCTGGGCGTGACCGGTACCAACGGCAAGACCACGACCACCTATCTGGTCAAGCACATGCTGGAGGATGCGGGGCATAAGGTCGGCCTGATTGGCACCAACCAGAATCTGATTGGCGACGAAGTGATTGAAACCGAGCGCACCACGCCCGAAAGCTACGAACTGCATGCGCTGTTCGCACGTATGCGCGACGCAGGCTGCACGCATGTCATCATGGAAGTATCTTCGCATTCGCTTGTGCTCGACCGGGTACACGGCATTCACTTTGCGGTTGGCGCGTTTACCAATCTGACGCAGGACCATTTGGATTTCCATAAGACGATGGAGGAATACCGCAGGGCAAAGGCGATGCTGTTTGCTATCAGCGATAGGGGCGTTATCAATCTGGATGACGACGCGGCGCAGGCGATGCTGGCGGACGCGAAATGCCCGTGCCTGACCTTTTCGTGCGAAAAGGATGCGGCTGATTTGACGGCAAAAAATATCCGGCTGCATGCGGACGGCGTGGAGTTTGTCGCGACGACCAAAGGTGAGTTGGCACGTGTTAAGCTGCCGATTCCGGGACACTTCTCGGTGGAGAATGCGCTTGCGGCGCTGGGCATGGTGCTGCAAACCGGTATGCCCCTGGGTGACGCGGCACATGCGCTGGCGACGGCGACCGGCGTCAAGGGACGTGTGGAGGTCGTGCCGACCGATACAGACTACACGGTACTGATTGACTACGCGCATACACCGGACGGTGTGGAAAATGTGCTGCGAGCGGTGCGCGGCTTTGCCAAGGGCCGTGTGATTGCGCTGTTTGGCTGTGGCGGCGACCGTGACCGCACCAAGCGTCCGAAGATGGGCAAGATTGCGGCAGAGTTGGCGGATTTTTGTGTTGTGACGAGCGATAATCCGCGAACTGAGGAACCGAAGGCCATCATTGATGATATTCTGGAAGGTATGAAAGGGACCAAAACCCCGATGCAGGTGATTGTGGACCGGCCGGAGGCCATCCACTGGGCGCTTGCGCATGCGAAAAAGGATGATGTGATTGTACTGATGGGCAAGGGACATGAGACCTATCAGGAAGTCAATCATGTCAAGCATCATATGGACGAACGCGAGATTGTCGCGGCCTTTTTCAGCAATAAAGGATGAGGAAAAGCGCGGGGTTCGCGCAAATTAACAGACGATGGGGGAACGAGTGCATGGAACAATTTACGCTGGCGCAGGCGGCGGAGTGGACCGGAGGGGAAACGACGGGCGAGGCGGTTTTAACGGCCGTTTCGACCGACTCCCGACAGATTCCGTCCGATGCGCTGTTCCTGCCAATTAAGGGTGAGCGGTTCGACGCGCACGACTTTATGGATAAGGCGATTGGAAACGGGGTGGCTGCGGTGGTATCCCACCGGCAGAACGAGGAATACCCGGTGCCGACGCTGTATGTGGAAAATACCTCGCAGGCGCTGCTCGATTTGGCGGGCGGCTACCGGCGTTTGTGCGGCGGTAAGGTGGTCGGCGTGACCGGCTCGGTCGGCAAGACTACAACCAAAGAACTGCTGTACGCGGTGCTGTCGCAGGGACTGCGTGCGCAAAAGACCGAAGGTAACCTGAACAATGAAATCGGCTTGCCGCTGACGTTGTTCCGTATGACGCGGGATACCGAGGTAATGGTAGCTGAGATGGGCATGAATCACTTCGGTGAGTTGTCGCGCATGACGGCGGCGGCGCAGCCGAATATCGCGGTCATCACCAACATTGGCACTTCGCATATCGAGTTTCTCGGCTCGCGCGAGGGCATCTGCAAGGCCAAACTCGAAATCCTGGAAGGACTTCAGCCGGACGGCTGCGCCGTACTGTGCGGCGACGAGCCGCTTTTGTGGGAGAAACGTGAGCGTTTGGGCTGCCGGGTCGTCACCTATGGCATTGAAAATGCCGCATGCGATTTGACGGCATGCTTGCATCAAGACGGTACATTTGATATTATAAACAACAAACTGTCCGAGGTGGCGCTGCCGTGCGGCGAGCATTTTTCTGCAAAGCTTGCCATTCCGGGCGCGCATAATGTGCTCAATGCCTTGGCGGCGGCGGCGGTCGGTCTGTTGCTGGGCGAGATGCCCGCGCAGATTGCACAGGGCCTTGCCTGTTATCAGGCCAGCGGCATGCGGCAGAACATTTACGAGCAGGGTGGCTATCATATTTATGCCGACTGCTATAACGCCAGCCCGGATGCGATGGAAGCAACGCTTGCGGTGCTGGGCACGATGGCGCCGGAAGGTCGCCGTTTCGCGGTGCTCGGTTCGATGCTCGAGCTGGGCGATTATGCGGAGGAGGGGCATCGCAGAGCGGGCCGTGCGGCGGCCAAGTATGCGGATGCACTGTACGCCTATGGGCCGGATGCGCAAGCGATGGTCGCGGGGGCAAAAGAAATCGGAATGGATCGGGCGTTTACGTTTGATGACCAGACGGAATTGGTCGCGGCGCTGCGGCAGGACGCAGCAAAGGGCGACGCCTTATTATTTAAGGGTAGCCGCGGCATGCAGATGGAGCGTGCGCTTGCGATGTTCTTAGGGGAGGACGTGGAAGAATGACACCAGCAAATCTTTATACGGCACTGGTTGCGTGTGCGGTTGCGTTTGTTTTGACCGCGGCGATTGGGCCTGCTGTGATCCGTTATCTGCGCAAGATGAAGTTCGGCCAGAAAATCCTTGAGATTGGGCCGAAATGGCATATGAATAAACAGAATATCCCGACGATGGGCGGCTTTATGTTCATCATCGGCATTGCCGTCGCAGTGGCGGCGGGCAACAGCTTTGCAGGGGAAATCTGCATGTCCTCGCTTGCGGTGCTCGGCCTTGCTGTGGCATATGGTGCGGTCGGCATGGTGGATGACTACGCCAAAATCCGCAAAAAGGAAAACGCAGGGCTTACGCCCAAGCAGAAGCTCGTGCTTCAGATTCTGGTGGCAGGCGCGTTTATTCTGGTGCTTTTCCTCGGTGCGGACAGTGCGCCGCGCCTGTGGATTCCGTTTACCAATATTGTTTTCATCTGGCCGTGGCCGCTCTACATTATTTTTGCAGCATTCGTCATTGTGGGTGCGGATAACGCGGTCAATCTGACCGACGGTATCGACGGTCTGGCGGCGGGGGTCACGCTGCCGGTGGCGTTGTTCTTTGTCTTTGTGGGCATTGCGCGCGGCGACGCGGGCGTTGTGATTTTTGCAGCGGCGCTGGCGGGCGGTCTCGCGGCGTTCCTGATTTATAACTTTAACCCGGCGAAAGTATTTATGGGCGATACAGGCTCGCTGTTCCTCGGCGGTGCGGTGGCAGGTCTGGCTTTCGCGTGCGATATGCCGCTCATTCTGCTGATTGTCGGCCTGATTTACATCATTGAGACCCTGTCGGTCATCCTTCAAGTGACCTATTTCAAGGCAACCCATGGTAAGCGCCTGTTTAAGATGGCGCCGATTCACCATCATTTTGAAATGTGCGGCTGGGGCGAGAAAAAAATCGTGCTGACCTTCTCGGGTATCACGGTTGTGCTCTGCCTGCTGGCGTATTTTGTGGCACTGGCTCCGGTACTGCCCTAATCCTACAACCCTTCGGAGGTGTCTTCATGGCTTCAACAACCAGACAGGCGCGTTCACCGCGCCGACCGGATCCACGACGGCGGGTCACGACGGCCCGCCCGGCGCTTCGGCCGGATCGTGCGCCCGTGCCGCGCGATGCAGCCATGATGCAAACGCATGCCAAACCTCCTGCACGGACCCATGTGCGGCCGCGGGTCCGCGCGCACGTATGGGATGTGGGTGTGTTTGGCTCAGTGCTGCTGCTGCTGGTCATCGGCCTGATTGCACTGTTTTCCGCAAGCTATTCCAATGCGCTGTTTTATCAGGGCAGCGCTACATATTTCATCTCCCGTCAGGGCGCCAATGCGGCGGCGGGCGTTGTGGCGATGATTGTCATTTCCAAAATCAGCTATAAGCTTTATGCGCGGTTCCACAAGGAACTGATGATTTTGTCGCTCGTCCTGCTGGTTTTGGTCATTACGCCGCTTGGCACGGCCTCCAAAGGCGCGCAGCGCTGGCTGTTTGGCTTTCAGCCGTCCGAGCTGGCAAAAATCACGGTTATCGTCTGTTTTTCCTATTGGATTGCGCGCGATACACAGGGGATACGAACCTTTAAGGGTCTAATCAAGCCATATGGCTTCCTTTTGGCGGCTTATGTTGTGCTGCTGTTTCTCGAACCGCATACCTCGGCCATGATGATTATTTGTGGTCTGGGCGTTGTGATTCTGGTGGCGGGCGGTATGCGCCTGTGGTATTTCGGGCCGATTATCGTGGTCGGCGCGGGCATCCTGACCGGATTCTATTTTGCGTTTGAGCACGTTCAAGAGCGGTTCTCCGTTTGGCTGGACCCCTTTTCCAATATGCAGGGCGAGGGCTGGCAGGGTGCGATGAGCCAGATTGCCATTGGCTCGGGCGGCCTTCTGGGCCGCGGGCTGGGCAAGGGCATGCAGAAGCATCTGTATTTGCCGGAACCGCAGAACGACTTTATCTTCTCCTCTTGGTGCGAGGAGATGGGGCTGGTAGGCGCGCTGCTGGTGCTGCTGCTGTTTGCCTATTTGATTTTCCGCGGCTTCCGTATTGCGCGGGCGGCGCCGGATAAGTTTAGCTGTTTGATGGCGACCGGCATTACGGCAAAGCTCGCGATTCAAACATTGATGAATCTGTTTGTTATCACGGGTATTATCCCGGTCACTGGTGCGAGCCTGCCGTTTTTCAGTTATGGCGGCACGGCGCTGCTGATGCAAATGGGGGAAATGGGCATATTACTGAATATTTCCCGCTATGCGCGTGTGGATACCCGCACGGAAGAATGAGGAGAAATTGGCCCGCATGATACGCAAAGGACTTTCGGAAAAGGGGGAACTCACTTGAGACTGTATATCACCGGCGGCGGTACGGGTGGTCATGTGACGCCCGGGCTGGCGATTGCCCGCTATTTTGAGCATAAGCATCCGGACACGGTGGTTCGATTTGCAGGTTCGGCGCGCGGGATTGAGAATAAACTGGTGCCGCGCGAAGGGTATCCGCTGGATACGATTAAAATTATCGGC
>NZ_CALWUQ010000020.1 GCF_944384695.1 uncultured Agathobaculum sp.
GAAGTTTTTTCATTTCTCATCAAACTTTTCCGATTTGACCGCCCCTCACCGAAGCAGCTCGATTAGTATACTACCCCATCTCCCTTTTGTCAACACCTTTTTACAAAAAAAGTTCAATTTATATCAAAAAACAGGACCGCCCGTTTTCCATGAACGGGCGGTCCTGCGCTTTCTTTAAGCGTATGTCGATTCCAGTTATGCTTGCTTCATCAGTTCGGCCAGCAACATGACCTTATCCACATTTCCTTCCACACTGATTTTTCCTTCTGCAATTGCAACCTGAGGAATCAGCTTGCCGCTGAGAATCTTCTCCAGATTAGTCAAAGACCCGGAAACACAGGCATCGCGGTCAATATACTCATAAGGCATAACGGACAGCACACCGTTGAGGATCTCGATGTAGAACACGCCTGTAACTTTGCCGGTCAGATTAAACTGAACCGCTACTTTACCCTGCGTTCCAGCAATATCCGCTTTGCTAAGCTTGCTATAGATTTTACCAATCAACTGATCTACGGTCATTGGAATCGCCCCCTGCTCGTATTTGTAATTCTATTATACTTTTTTTTTGAAAAAAAGCAAGTATCTTCTAATACTTTATCAGATAAAATCTATCATTCTCCGACGTTTCAGCTTTTTCGGATAAACTGATGATGGCAATGCGGGCATGTGATATTGATTTTTCCTCTCCCACGAGGCACGCGCAGTCGCTGTTTGCACTGCGGGCATTTGAAATACCGATGTGTTTTCCGGTCCTGAAAACGCAAACGCGCATTTTTCAGACGGTTGGATATCGGCCACCATTTGCGCAGAAACCACTGGTTCTCCGCATACCGTGCCTGAATGTTACGCGAGAACATCCGAAAATAGCACAGAATCAGCAGCGCCAGAACGAAAATACCCATCCAATTCCATCCGGTAATCCATTCAATCACAAGCAGCAGCAAACCCAGCAGCAACAAAGCGTTATTTAATTGGTCGCTGCCATACCGTCCGGCCATAAGCCGGCGCAAAAAATCCATCACTCGACGTCTCCCTTTCCAACATGGTCATACATGAGCGCAAGCACTTCATCCCGTCCATTCCCCTTTTCGGCAGAAAACGGGATGACCGGCACTTCCTCCGGCAGCAGCAACGTCTGGCGAATCTCCGCCAGATTCCCCGCAAGCTGACTCTTTTTGATTTTATCGAGTTTGTTTGCAATGACAACCCACGGTTTTGCGGACGCGCGAAACCACTCTGCCATAGTCATGTCATCCTGCGTCGGTTTGTGGCGGATGTCCACAATCTGTACGCCCAGCGTGAGCAAATCCATTGCAAAGTAGGTTTCCATCAACGCGCCCCAGCGCTGTTGCTCCGCTTTGGATACGCGCGCATAGCCGTAGCCCGGCAGGTCGACCAGATATAGCTTCCGGTCAATCAGAAAATAGTTGATGTGTATGGTTTTCCCGGGCTGCGCGCTGACCCGTGCAAAATTTTTCCGATTGAGCAGTTTGTTGATTACCGAGCTTTTCCCAACATTGGATTTGCCCGCAAACACAATTTGCGGCAGCGTATCCCTCGGGAAATCGCTTTCTTTGACCGCCGAGCGCAAAAACTCCACATTATGCAGATTTACTGCCGGTTTTTGCCTGTCCATCATTGCACCACCGCCGTTGCCGCCGTATCCGTCCGCCGCGCGACCGGATTGTGCGACGTTTTCTTCCGCTTGCGCGGCCGACGTGTAAAGTCGATTGCGGTTTCCATGACCGTGTCCATGTGCGACGCCGTGACAAATTGCAGCTTCTCCCGCACCACCGGCTCAATATCCTGCAAATCCGACTCATTCTCCTTGGGAATCACAACCGTGCGGATACCCGCCCGATAGGCCGCCATAGTTTTTTCGCGCAGGCCGCCAATCGGCAGCACGCGCCCGCGCAGCGTGACCTCGCCCGTCATCGCCACATCATGGCGTACCGGCGCTTCGGTCAGCGCGGACACCAGCGCCGTTGTAATGGTCACACCCGCCGAGGGGCCGTCCTTCGGCACAGCCGCTTCCGGGAAATGGATATGCAGGTCGTTGTCCTTATAGAACATCGGGTCGATGGACAGCTCGTTTGCACGGGAACGCACAAATGTCACCGCTGCCTTTGCGCTCTCCTGCATCACTGTGCCCAGATTACCGGTCACTTCAATCTTACCCGTGCCGGGCACGACAGCGACCTCAACCTCCAGCATCTCGCCGCCGACACTGGTCCACGCAAGGCCATTGACGATGCCCACCTCATCCTTTTTGGTCACGACATCATCCTTGTACTTCGCAACGCCCAGCAGTTCCTCCAGATTCTTCTCGGACACCGTCAGCCGACGTCCACCGTCCGCAACATGCTTGGCCGCCTTCCGGCAGATTTTTGCCAGCAGCTGCTCCAAACGGCGCACACCGGCCTCGCGCGTATACCGTGAAATCACCAATCCCAGCATTTTCTCGGAAATCACCAGCTGCCCCTTGTGCAGCCCATGCTTTTCCATCTGCTTGGGCAGCAGATGATGCAGCGCTATCTGCCGTTTTTCCTCCTCGGTATAGGAGGACAGCTCGATAACCTCCATACGGTCGAGCAGCGGACGCGGCACAGTGGACAAATCGTTTGCCGTGGTCAGGAACAACACATCCGACAAATCAAACGGCAGCTCGATATAGTGGTCACGGAATGCGACGTTCTGCTCAGTGTCCAGCACCTCCAGCATAGCCGCTGCCGGATCGCCCCGGAAATCGTTGCCCATTTTATCAATTTCATCCAGCAGGAGCAGCGGATTGGACGTGCCTGCACGACGCAGCGCATCCATGATGCGTCCGGGCATCGCACCGATATAGGTCTTGCGGTGACCGCGAATATCCGCCTCGTCCCGCACGCCGCCCAGACTCATGCGGGCATAATTGCGTCCCATCGCCTCCGCAATGGATTTTGCAATCGAGGTCTTGCCCACGCCCGGCGGGCCGACCAGACAAAGCACCTGTCCCCGCAGGTCCGGCGCGAGCGTCTTGACCGCTAAAAATTCCATGATGCGCTCTTTGACCTTCTTTAGGCCGTAATGGTCGCGGTCCAGAATCGCCTGCGCTTCCCCCAAATCCAGCCGTTCCTCGCTCTTTTTGTTCCACGGCAAATCAAGCACGGTATCCAGATAGGTGCGCACCACGCCCTGCTCCGCGCTCGAGCCACTCAGCTTGGCAAAGCGGTCGACCTCGCGGATGAGCTTGTCCTCACACTCCTGCGGCAGGTGCATGTCGAGCACGCGCTTCCGGTAGGCCTCTGCCTCCGCAGCGACGTCCTGTTCGCCAAGCTCGCTCTGAATCACCTTGATTTGCTCACGCAGATAATATTCCCGCTGATTTTTGTCAATCTGTGTTTTCAGCTCGTCCTGGATTTCGTTCTCAATCTTGAGAATTTCGGTCTCCTCACCCAGCAGCCGAATCACCATCGCCAGACGGCGCGTGACGTTCAGCTCCTCCAGAATCTCCTGCTTTGCTTCGACTTCGACCGACAGGTTCTGCGCGATATAATCCGCCAGCCAGCCCGGTTCACCGCCCTCCGCGACCGTCATCTCCACATCCTGCGAAATGCGGCCGGCATTTTGCGCATATTCGGCAAACCGCTCCTGCGCCGTGCGCACAAGCGCCTGAGCACGCCGCTCGGTCACGCCGATAACGTAATCGCTCAGCTCCTCAATCTCGGCAAAGATGCAGTCGTCTTCCTTCTCCGGCGCGGTGAACTGATGGGCCAGTGCGCGGCTGCGCCCTTCCACAAGCACCCGGATATTATCGCCCGGCAAACGCAAAATCTGCCGCACCATGCACACCGTACCCATCTGGTGCAAATCGCCCGGTGCGGGCGCATCGGTTTTCAGCTCGCGCTGCGCGGTCAGGAAAATCATCTGACCGCTCTTCATCGACGCTTCCAGCGCACGAATCGACATCATCCGCCCCACGTCAAAATGGATAATCATATGGGGAAAGGCGGTCAAACCGCGCAGCGGCAGCACCGGCAGCCGCTTCAGCTCTACCCCAGTTGTTTCAATCATAGTTCTCTCCTCACACGCGGAAAAATAATTAGATAGAGTCAGTATAGTATATTTTTCTCGGTTTGTAAAGCATCCTCGAACACCAAAAGACAAAAAACGCGGGTGAAACCAGCGGTTCCCCCACGTTTTTTCATCATTTTATGCGCTTTTTGTCGGTTTTGAGCGTTTTTCTCCTTTTTTCGGAGATGCCGCCCCAGAAGGGAGCGCAGCGCGCCCGCCATGCTCAATCAGCGGCTCGCCTTCCCCGGTCACGGTTTCCCGTGTAATCACAACGCGGTTGACCGAGGTATCGGACGGAATCCGGAACATAATGTCCGTCATCACACTTTCCAGCACACCGCGAAGCCCGCGCGCACCCGTCTTGCGGGCAAGCGCAGTCTTTGCGACCTCTTCCAGCGCGTCCGGCGCAAACTCCAGCATGACGCCATCCATGGCCAGCAGCGTCTGGTACTGCTTGACCAGCGCGTTCTTCGGCTCCTGCAAAATGCGCACCAAAGCCTGCTCATCCAGCGTATCCAACGACACCACAGCCGGCAAACGGCCGATCAGCTCGGGAATCAGACCGTATTTCATCAAATCGTGCGGCTCGATCTGTGCAAGCAGCTCATCGGTTTGATCTTCCTGCTGGCTCTTGACCTCCGAGCCAAAGCCCATGCCCTGTTTTCCGATTCGCTTCTGGATAATGCCCTCGATGCCATCAAAGGCACCGCCGCAAATAAACAAAATATTGGTCGTGTCGATCTGGATAAATTCCTGATGCGGATGCTTGCGGCCACCCTGCGGCGGCACATTGGCCGTCGTGCCTTCCAGCATCTTGAGCAGCGCCTGCTGGACGCCCTCGCCCGATACGTCGCGCGTAATCGAGGGATTCTCACTCTTGCGGGCAATCTTGTCAATCTCATCGACATAGATAATGCCGTGTTCCGCGCGTTCAACATCGAAGTCAGCCGCCTGAATCAGACGCAGCAGGATATTTTCCACATCTTCGCCCACATAGCCGGCCTCAGTCAGCGTAGTAGCGTCCGCAATGGCAAAGGGCACCTGCAAGGTTTTTGCCAGCGTCTGCGCCAGCAGCGTTTTGCCGGAGCCCGACGGACCTAGCATCAGAATATTGGATTTTTGCAGCTCCACATCGGTTTCCGGATGATAAATGCGCTTATAGTGGTTGTATACCGCAACGGAAAGCGCGATTTTCGCGCGCTCCTGCCCAATCACGTATTCATCCAAAACCGCCTTGAGCTCCTGCGGCGTAGGCAGTTTTTCCGGCTCGAGCGCAGGGTGATCCAAACGGTCCTCCGGCGCAAAATCCAGCTCATCCTCTAAAATGCTGGTGCATACGCCGATGCACTCGTCGCAGATATACACGCCGGGGCCTGCAATCAACTTGCGGACACGTCCCTGCGGTTTTCCGCAAAACGAACATTTCAGCGTCTTATCATCATCAAAATTCGGCATTTGGCACCTCTACCCCTACACTTCGTCAATGCTTATCGAACACCTTGTCGATAAGGCCGTACTCCAACGCTTCTTCTGCGGTCATGAAATTGTCACGCTCGCAGTCCGCGGTAACGACTTCAATCGGCTTGCCGGTATTCTCCGATAAAATCTTGTTCATACGCTTCTTGATGGTTTCAAGCCGCTTGAGATGGATGGCCATATCGGTAATCTGTCCCTGCGTACCGGCGGACGGCTGATGAATCATGATTTCCGCATTGGGCAGCGCGTAACGCTTTCCCTTTGCGCCCGATGACAGCAAAAACGCACCCATCGACGCCGCCATACCGATACAGATGGTCGATACGTCGCACTTGATATAATTCATCGTATCATAAATCGCCATACCTGCGGTAACCGAACCGCCCGGGCTGTTGATATACAGCGAAATATCCTTGTCCGGGTCCTGCGCTTCCAGATACAGAAGCTGCGCCACAACGAGCGAAGCGGTCGTATCGTTGACCTCCTCGCACAGCATAACAATGCGGTCGTTGAGCAAACGGGAATAAATGTCGAACGAACGCTCGCCGCGGCCGGTCTGTTCGATGACCATTGGGACTAAACTCACTTGGAAAACTCCTTTCGAGAATTCGATGGAAACCCCGGTTTCCATCGAGCGACGCCCTTGCCGGCCATGACCGGAAGGGCAATTATGCCCAAAGCAGACCCCTGCAAAGACAGGAACCCGCTTTGGCTCTTGTATAAAAAGCGCGGGCAAAGCTCGCGCTTTTTATGAAACCAGCCGCAAAGCGGCCGGTTTCTGTTTTTACTGCGCATGCGCACGGAAAACGGATTACTCCGCAGTCTCCTCGGCTGCCTCTTCTTCCGCCTTCTTCTTGGAGGATGCCTTCTTGACCTTGGCATTCTTCTTGATAAACTCCAGCGCGTTGGAAATCTTCAAATCGTCGCTCAGCGCTTCGGCAGACACAATGGACTTGACCTTCTCTACATCCATCTTGTACTGCTCCGCCATCTTAGCATATTCCTCTTCCATTTCCTTGTCGGAAACTGCGATGGACTCCAGCTCTGCAACCTTTTCCAGTGCCAGACGAATCTTGACCTGACGCTCCGCCTGCGCCTGGAACATGGCGCGGAACGCACCCATTTCGGTGCCGGTCATGGTCAGGTACTGCTCAAGCGTCATGCCCTGCATCTGTACGCGATAACGGAAATCCTGAACGATAGAGTCAATCTGGCCCTCAATCATGGCCTGCGGGATATCCGCCTTGAGGTTTGCAATCACCGCGTCGAGCACCTTTTCCTCAAAGGCATGGTCAGCCGCTTCCTGACGCTCCTTCTTCAGGCGGTCGGAAATCTCCTTCTTCAGGTCATCCAGCGTCTCGCAGGTCTCAGAAACGTCCTTTGCAAACTCGTCGTCCAAATCCGGCAGGATGGTCTCCTCCACCTTGTGCACCTTGCACTTGAACACGGCTTCCTTGCCAGCCAGTTCCTTGGCATGGTAATCCTCCGGGAAGGTAACGGTAACATCCTTCTCGTCGCCCGCCTTGCAGCCGATCAGCTGGTCCTCAAAGCCCGGAATGAACGAGCCGGAACCCAGCGTCAGCGCGTGATGCTCCGCCTTGCCGCCCTCAAAGGCAACGCCGTCCACGAAGCCCTCGAAGTCGATATCCACGGTATCATTCTTCTTTGCCTTGCGGTCAACGGTCTCGGTGCGCGCGTTGCGCTGCGCCAGACGGTTCAGTTCCGCCTTCACGTCCGCCGCCAGGACCTTGACGGTTTCCTTCTCGACCTCGATGCCCTTGTACTCGCCCAGCTCAACCTCCGGCTCAACCGGAACCTTGGCGATGATGGTCAGGCCGCCCTCTTCCGCCGGGTCGCCCAAATCGACATCCGCACGGCCCACCGGCTTGATGCCGGACTTTTCAACGGCCATTTCCATGGCCTCGGGATATATGATATTGAAAGCCTCTTCAAAGAACACGCCTTCGCCATACAGCTTTTCGATCATCTTGCGGGGAGCATGACCCTTGCGGAAGCCCGGAACCGTGATGTTCTTGCCGGTCTTCTTGAACGCCTTGTCCTTGGCAGCCTCAAACTCCGCCTTGGTGATTTCGATGGTCAGCGCAACGACGCTGTGCTCCTGCTTTTCCGTGTTTTTCAGTTCCATGTTGCCAAACTCCTTACTTCAATACTTCTATTGTATCTAAATCATTCTACCAGATTATTCTGTAGATTTCCATACTTTTTTCTACTTTTTCAAAAAAACCGGCGTAAAATCCACATGATCGCCCGAAACCAGTCGCCACTCGATGCCATCATGCATCCCCTCGACCGCCCAGCGCAAACTTTCCGAGTGTAAATGACCATAAATACAGCGCGAAACGCCGTATTTCTGCATCAATTCAATCATCGGACCGCACCGGAAATTCGCGTACAGCGGCGGATAGTGCAGAAAGCAGATGATTTCCTCGGGCTGCTGCGCAGCGCCCAGCTTGAGAGACGCCTCCAGACGCATCAGTTCGCGCCGGAATATCTTCTCGTTATGCGAATCGGAAAAATCCTCCTCAAAAGGCCAGCCGCGCGTACCGCACAACGCAGTCTTTCCATAGAAAAAGCAGTTGTTATGCAGAAAATCCATCGAAGTAAAACCGTTTTCATCCAGAAAACGATGCATTTTGGCCGCCGTCTCCCACCAGAGGTCGTGATTGCCCTTGAGGATGAGCTTGCGTCCGGGCAGCGACTCCAGCAGCGCAAAATCGCCCTGTGCTTCGGCAAGGCTGATGCCCCACGAGATGTCCCCGCCCAGCACGACGGTATCCTCCGGCGCAATGAGCGCATTCCAGTTTTTGATGATTTTTTCCGTATATCCCTGCCATCGTCCGCCGAAAATATCCATCGGCTTTTGCACGCCCGTCGCCAAATGCAGGTCGGCCAGCGTATACAGCGCCATGCTTACAGGTCCTTCAGCAGGTCGACCGTGGACAGGATTTCCGACTTGTCCACCACGCGGTCAAAGCGCGGCTGCTTGTCCGCCAGCGCGGCGAGCGGCGCAGGCGCGGCGACGCCGGTCAGGTCGGTCAGTACCGCCAGCTGGGACACGTCATCCTTCTCCAGCGTACCGCCGAGCGCCTCAATGACCGAACGGCAGAACTTAAACGGCGAGGCTGTGGACGCGATAACGGTCGGCGTCTGGTCGCCCGTGCGCGCACGATAGTCCTCATAGACGCGCACTGCGACCGCCGTGTGGGTGTCGGACAGGTAGTGCTCATTCTCCCACAGCGCACGGATGGTCTCCGCGGTCTGCTCGTCGTCGCAGCCGCCCGCGTCAAAGTCCGCGGCAATCTTCGCAAACACCGCTTCCGGCGTCTGATAGCTGCCGTCCGTGGACAGACGCTGCATCAGCTTCGCGACCAGCTTATCGTCAAAGTCAGACGCAAAGAACAGCAGGCGTTCCAGATTGGACGAAATCAGGATGTCCATCGAGGGCGAAGTAGTGGTATAGAAATCACGGTTTTTGTCATATACGCCGTTTTTCTTAAAAAAGTCGGTCAGCACATTGTTGCGGTTGGACGCGCAGAGGAACTTGTTCACCGGCAGGCCCATGCGCTTTGCGATGTATGCCGCAAGAATATTGCCAAAGTTGCCGGTCGGCACACAGATGTTGATTTTCTCGCCCATCTTAACCGCGCCGGACTTCACCATATCGCAGTAGGCCGAAACGTAATAGGCAATCTGCGGCGCAAGACGGCCCCAGTTAATCGAATTTGCCGAGGACAGCATCATGCCGTCGCGGTCGAGCTTTGCGCGCGTCTCCGCATCGGTAAAGATGCGTTTGACCGCGCTCTGTGCATCGTCAAAGTTGCCGCGGATGGCAACGACCTCGACGTTTGCACCTTCCTGCGTGACCATTTGCAGCTTCTGCATGGGCGATACGCCGTCGACCGGATAGTACACCATGATTTTGGTGCCTTCCACATCGTGGAAACCGTCGAGCGCAGCCTTGCCGGTATCGCCCGAAGTCGCCACCAGGATGCAGGCCGTGCGCGTTTCGCCGGTCTTGCGCAGCGAAGCGGTCAGCAGGTGCGGCAGCATCTGCAGCGCCATGTCCTTGAACGCACAGGTCGGGCCGTGCCACAGCTCGAGCATATATTTGCCGTCTGCAAGCGCCACCACCGGCGCGGTGTCCTTGCCGCCGAATTTGTTGTCCGCATAGGCCTTTGCCGCATACTGCGCCAGCTCCTCGCCCGAAAAATCCGTCAGGAACTTGCCGAGAATACGCGCCGAACGGCCCTTATAATCCAGATTGGCCAGCGCATGCCAATCCTCCGCCGTCAACGCGGGAAATTCCGTCGGACAGTACAGACCGCCGTCCGGCGCAATGCCGTTTGCAATCGCGTAGGCCGCAGAGACCTTGCGCGTCTTATCCCTTGTGCTTACATATTCCATTGTTTCAAACCTCCGCCGTTTATGATGGGTATATTACAGCATTTTTTGTATAAACGCATATGCATTGTTATAAAACAGGTCGTCGACCACGGTTTGCCGGTAACCCAGCGCAAGCATGCGGTCGGCAAGCCGGTACAAGTCCTTCAGCCCGTCGATGCCTGCAGGCAGCTCGTCGCAGCCGTCAAAATCGCAGCCGAGTGCGATGCTGTTCTCGCCGCCCATGCCGAGAAAATGCTCCACATGCTGGATGATGTCATCCAGCACCGCACCGCCCTGCCGCACCAGAAACGGCGCATACAGGTTGATGCCTGCCAGCCCGCCTCGCCGTACAATCTCGGCAAACTGCGCATCCGTCAGGTTGCGCGCATGGCGGCACAGCGCACGGCTGTTGCTGTGTGACGCAACGAACGGCCCGTCTATCGTCTCGCACACATCCCAAAAGCCGCGCTCGGACAGATGGGACACATCCACGATGATGCCTTTATCGGCGCAGTGGCGCACCAACTGCCTGCCTTTGTCCGTCAAGCCTTCGTCCTGATTGACGGCAGACGAACAGCCGAAGCGGCTGCGATAGTTCCAGGTCAGGGTCAGCAAACGCACCCCCGCGTCGTATGCAATGTCCAGCGCATCCGGCCGGTCGGGCAGCAGCTCCGCCCCTTCAATCGACAGAAACGCCGCCGCTTTGCCCGCGTCTGCTGCCGCCTGCAAATCCGCTGCCGAGCGGCAAAGCATCAGCCAGTCGGCGTTGTCGGTAAACTCACACGCCGCCGTATGCAGCATGCGGTGCAGTCGCGCATCTGCTGGAATATCCAGCAGGCAATCCCGCCCGCGCGCCTGCGCTTCGCTCGGCGCACGCGCGCCGCAAAACAGTGCAAAAAACTGTGCATAGTGTGTGTAACGCTGCGCCGCAGCATAATTCACATGCAAATCGTTTTCCCGCAATCGCTTGCCGGTCTCGCAGCATTCATACAGGGTGTCGCAATGCAGGTCAAACAGCTTCATTCTCACCCTCCAAACGCATTTTCCAGATGACAGATGCGCGGCGCCTCGGTTGCTCCCTCCTCGCCGTACACCTCGACTACGTCAAAGCGCGGCTGCAACCCGGACGGATGCTGCCGCAGCCACAGCGCGGCTGTTGCCATGATGCGCTGCTGCTTGGCAGGTGTGACAAACTCGCGTGCCGCAGCGAACCGGTCGCTTTTGCGCGTCTTGACCTCGACGAACACAATATATTCCCCGCGGGACGCAATGATGTCGATTTCCCCGAAACGAGTGCGGAAATTGGTTTCCACCGTCCGGTAACCCGCGCGCTCCAGATAGGCACGTGCAGCGTACTCGCCCCATGCGCCCTTCAACGCGGCGCCTCGGGATGCTTTTGATAGAACTTTTTTAAAAAGCTGCGCCGGTGGATGGGGCACGGCCCGTGTTCGAGCAGGGCCGCATCGTGCGCGCGTGTCTCATATCCCTTGTGCTTTTCGAATCCGTAACCCGGATACTGCTCGGAAAAGTTACGCATCAGCCGGTCCCGCGTTACTTTTGCAACAATGGACGCCGCCGCCACGCTCGGAATGCGCGCGTCCCCGGACACCACGCATTCATACGGCAGGGCCAGCCCTTCCGAGCGGTTTCCGTCCACATAGACGAAGTCCGCCGGATGCGGCAACCCCTCGACCGCCTGCCGCATGGCGCGATAAGTCGCCTGCAAAATATTGATTTCGTCAATCGTCTTTTCGTCGACCAACGATACCGACCACGCGATTGCACTCTCGGTGATGACGTCAAACAGCGCCTCGCGTTTTTTCTCGCTGAGCTTTTTGGAGTCATTTAAGCCGTCAATGACGATACCGGCAGGCAGAATCACCGCTGCCGCACATACCGGCCCCGCAATCGGACCACGCCCGGCTTCGTCCACACCGCACACCGCGGAATAACCGGCCTTCCATGCCTTCTCTTCAAATTCCCACGTCATTGCTCGTAATCCTCCGGTGTTTCCAGCGTGATGCGTCCCAGCACACCGCCGCGAAATTCATCCAGCAAAATACGCGCCATGCGCTCGGTGTCAATCTCGCCGCCGCGCAGCAGGAAACCACGCCGCCGTCCGGCCTGCGTCAGCATGTCATACCCCGGAAAATCGCTCTCCTCGGGTGCCGCCACGCCGTACCGCTCTGCAATCGCCTGCGGCGCCTGCACCGCAAGCAGCTCCATCAGCTTGCAGCCGAGCGTCTCCACATCCAGAATATCGTCACGAATCGCGCCTGTGCATGCCAGCAGGATACCCACGCGCTCATCATCGAATTTGGGCCACAGAATACCCGGTGTGTCGAGCAGGTCGATGCCGCCCTCCACGCGGAACCACTGGCTGCCGCGCGTCACGCCCGGCTTATCCGCCGCCTTGGCGGACTTGCGGCCGAGGATACGGTTGATAAAGGTCGATTTGCCCACATTCGGAATGCCGACAACCATGACGCGCACCGCCTTGCCGACCAGCCCCTTTTCGTTCCACCCGGCAATTTTATCCGCCAGCAGTGTGCGCACCGCGCCCACAAACGCCTGCGTCCCCTGCCCCTTGCGGCTGTCGGTCTCAATGACCGCCATGCCCTGTGAGCGGAAATGCTTTGCCCACACTGCGGTTTTCTCCGGGTCGGCCAAATCAATCCGGTTGAGAATCATCAGACGCGGCTTACCCGCGGCAATATCATCCATATCCGGATTGCGGGACACCTGCGGGATGCGCGCATCCACAACCTCGCACACCGCGTCCACCTGTTTGATATATTCCGCCATCTGCCGGCGGGTTTTTGTCATATGACCGGGATACCATTGAATATTCATCTTATCACGCTACCGATCCAAAGTCACTGAACGGAAATACCACGCTGAGCACATGTCCCAGGACATAACGCTCATCCACCATGCCGAGGCTGGACCACCGGCTGTCGGTCGAGCCATTGCGGTTGTCACCCAGCACATAGATGCAGCCCTCCGGCACGGTCTGCGGGTAGCTCAAATCACCCATACGCTCGAGCGGATTGATTTTCTCCAAAATGTACGGCTCGTCAAGCACCTCACCGTTGACGATTACATCGCCTGTCATCGGATCAATATCCACCGTATCGCCGCCGGTCGCAATCACGCGCTTGACAATCGGCTGGTCGCTGTAAAAACCTTCCTTGCGCAAAATGACGATATCGCCCTTTTCCGGCGTATAATTTAAGTTGCTGACCAGCATAATACTATGATCTTCCAACGTGGGATACATAGACGTACCGTCCACGCCAATCAGACGCACAAAGAATGTGAACACAACCACAAAAAATATCAGCACAGCCATGAGGGATTCCCCCCAGCTGAACAGTTCGCTGGAAAAGCGCCCCTCGGCCTTCTTTTTCTCTTCGGTCTGCGCTTGCTGCATGATGATTCCTCCAAAAAGATAAACATACGATTTTATTATAGCGGCATATTCCCGTCCGCGCAAGAGCAAAAACGCGGATAGACAAAAACGAGGAGCCGACGCTCCCCGTTTTTGTTGTTCGGTTGTAAAAAATCAAACCTTCTCGGCAATCTTGGCAGCCTTGCCTACGCGACCGCGCAGGTAGTACAGCTTCGCGCGGCGAACCTTACCGCTGCGCACAACCTCGAACTTTGCTACGTTCGGGGAGTGTACCGGGAACGTCTTCTCTACGCCTACGCCATAGGAAATACGGCGAACGGTAACCGTCTGGTTTACACCGGCGTGCTTCTTGGCAATGATGATGCCCTCGAAAATCTGAATACGCTCGCGGTTGCCTTCCTTGATCTTCGCGTGTACCTTTACGGTATCACCGATCTTGAGCTCCGGCAGATCGCTCTTGAGCTGCTGCTCGGACAATACTTTGACCAGATCCATCTTTCTGTCATCCTTTCGTCTTAGACATTCTTGCCCTATTTTCCCTACAAATAAGCAGAGGAATGCCCGTGTTACCGAAATATAATACCACAATCCCTTGCGCTTTGCAAGAGTTTTTTCTGCACAAAAACCAATATTTTCACTTTCGCTTGTTTTTTCGGCAAATCATAGTATACTGGTAGTGACTCTATTTGTAAAGGGGCAATTACCATGTGGGCTTATGAAAGCGTATTTTATCAAATCTATCCGATTGGGTTCTGCGATGCGCCGCGTGTCAACGACGGCGTCACCGTCCCGCGCATCAGCAAGGTGGCGGACTGGGCCGAGCACATTGCAAAGCTCGGCTGCAACGCCGTCTACTTTTCCCCAATCTTTGAATCCGACAGCCACGGCTACGATACCCGCGACTTCCGCAAAATCGACTGCCGCCTCGGCACCAACAAGGATTTTGCCGCCGTGTGCGAAACGCTGCATGAAAACGGCATCAAGGTGGTGCTGGACGGCGTGTTCAACCATGTCGGCCGCGGCTTCTGGGCCTTCCGCGATGTGCAGGAAAAGAAGTGGGACTCCCCTTATAAGGACTGGTTCCACATTTCCTTTGACGGAAACTCCAACTATAACGACGGCTTCTGGTATGAAGGCTGGGAAGGCCATTACGAGCTGGTCAAGCTCAATCTGAAAAACCCCACGGTCGTGCAGCACATTTTCGACTGCATCCGTCTGTGGGTGGAGGAATTTGATATTGACGGCCTGCGTCTGGATGTCGCCTATTGTCTGGATAAGGATTTCATCCGCCAGCTGCGCGCGTTCTGCGACAGCTTCGGCCGCGACTTCTTCCTCGTGGGCGAGCTGCTGCACGGGGACTACAACCAGTTCGTCGGCGACCAGATGCTGCACTCCTGCACCAATTATGAGTGCTACAAGGGCCTGTACTCCTCCATGAACAGCTTAAACCTGTTCGAAATCACCCATTCCCTGCTGCGTCAGTTCGGCCCGGAAAACTGGACGCTGTACCGCGGCAAGCATCTGCTGGATTTCGTGGACAACCATGATGTGACCCGTATCGCATCCATTTTGCAGAACCCCAAGCACCTTCCGCTGGTGTATGCGCTGCAATTCGGCATGCCCGGCATCCCCTGCGTGTACTACGGCAGCGAATGGGGTGCGATGGGCGAAAAGCATCAGGGAGACGATGCACTGCGTCCTTCGTTTGAAAAACCGCTGTGGAACGACCTGACCGATTGGATTGCCGCGCTGGCCAAGGCGCACCGCGAAAGCAAGGCGCTGTGCTACGGTGATTTCAAGCAGGTTGTTTTAACCAATAAGCAGTGCATCTGGGAGCGCATCTTTGAGGATGAGCGCGTGCTGATTGCGGTCAATATTGACGACGCGCCGTATGTTGCGCACTTTGACGCAAAGTGCGGGCAGGCGGTCGATTTGATTACCGGCAAGCTGCATGACTTTGGCGGCGGCAGCGAACTGCCCCCCTATTCCGCTTTCTTCTGGAAGTGCGAACGATAAACCACAACACACAAAAAGACGGCGCTTGCAAGCGCCGTCTTTTTTTGATGCATCCACTCAGATATAGTCAATAACCAGGGTATAAACCGAATCGTCGCTCATCGTCACGGTAAACTCCACCAGCATTCCTGCCTGACGGAATTTCTCCAATCCCGCTTTTGTCAGCGTCAGCGTATGGGACGAAGTAGTGTAATCCGTACCGGACTCCAGCTCCAGCGCCGCGCCGTCCTGCATCGCGGTCACGCTGCGCACAGACAAACTGCTCAGCGGCAGCGAAAAGCTCGGCTCGGTCGGCGCATATGTATTATACTCCGCAACAGAAGCATGCATGCCGGACGGGGTCGAATCGGTCACCGTCAGGTTAAAGGTGCAAATACTGCCGTTTTTCAAGTCTGCCGAAACCGTATAGGTACCCGCCCGCAGCTGCGCCAGCACACCGCGCCGCAGCACAAGCGAACGGTTGACATTATCAAAATCGTAATCAATCCCGGAAAATCCCAGAACAACATTGAGGATATCGCTTTCCGACGCAACGCCATCCAATCGCACGCGCACGTTCTGGAAGCCGGCCGAACGGTAATACCTGTCAAACGTGACCGACTGCACCTGCACGTCCTCCTCGGAATTGGTCACAGAAAGCGCAATACTTTCCCGCTGTCCATTGGAGAGCGTGAGCGACAGCGTGTAGTCGCCTTTATCCAACGAAGTCAAATAAGCGGCCGAAAGCACGATGCCGGAAGAGGTTATCGTATAATCCGAAGAGGCCGAAAGGCTTTTCCCACCGCAAAAAACAGCCGATACCGTCACGTTGTTCGGCACGTTGACCGCCACATCCGTCTCCTGCGCAGACGGATTGGACAAATCCACCGAAATATTTTTCGGCACCACACCTGCCGTGCTGGAACCGCTGACCGTCTCCCCGCCAATGGTTGCCGACAGGCCGTCTGCCAGTGTATAGCCGGATACGGTCACGCTGCTGGCAAAGCTCACGCCCTCGGTCTGAATGTTAGCCTGATAGACCGAACCATAACCGGTAATCGAAGCCGGTTTCTCCACCGTCATTTGATAAATCTGCGTGCCTGCCGTGGTGCTGACCGTGGACTCCCCTGCCAGCGTCAAATCCTCCACATTAGCATCCAATGTCAGGGAAACACGGTCGCTGCCGTTTACCACAACCTCCGCGAAGCCGTCATTCTCTACTGAAGCCAGAGATTTTTCATACAGCGTTGCTGCGGACTGCACCTCCGTCCGCCCGATACGAGCAGCGCCCGTTGCAGTAAGCTGCAGCAGGCGCCCCATGGGTGACGAGACGACGATATGATCGCTCGACGTATTCATCATTGTAACCGTACCACCGGACACGATAAGAGAACCGTTCACCGTTACGTTGGTCAACGTCACTGTATCCGAACCTACGCCTTCCGTTATATACAGATCGCCTTGGATGGTCGCGTCGGACAGCGAGCAGCTTTCCGAAATCGTCACGTTAGTGGTATCGGTTTTGAGGTCGGCCCCTGTATATGCCTTGCCCGCAGTGGACAGCGAAGTACCCATATAATAATACAGGATCTTTGCCACTTCGCCGCGCGTCACCACGCGGTTCGGCTGGAATGAACCGTCCGAATAGCCTGCCAGAAAGCCCTTGTCGGCTGCTGCCTTGATATAGCCGGCGCTCCATCCGGAAACCTCATCCCTATCGGTAAACGACAAGTCGGAGGGGGAAACATTCCCGGGGTCCGCCTTGAACAAACGGCCGACGATGACCGCCGCCTGTTCGCGCGTCACCTTGCCCTCCGGGTCCATTTTGTTGTCTCCCACGCCGTTGATGTAGCCGTATTTGGTCGCAATCTGAATGGTTTCATAATACCATGCGTTTCTCGGCACGTCGGTATAAGAGATGGACGTCGTCTCCGTGAAATGAAACGCACGATTGATGTACCGCATGAATTCCGCACGGGTCATATCGCGGTCCGGCTCATATTTTCCGGTCGTCTGGCTGGGATTGATGACGCCTTCCTGGTCAAGATATTCGATATACGCTTTCGCCCAATGCCCGTCCAAATCCGACGCAGCCAAGGCGCAGGGAAGCATCGCCATCAACATGGCCATGCACAGAATGACAGATAAAAGCCGTTTTTTCATATCCATACAACCCCTTATTGATGCTGTCAATAGTATACCATACACAATTCAAATTGACAACCATCATTCTTTTCATACGTTTTTGACAAATTCCAAAAATAAACGTCCTTTTCTGCTCATGCCACCGAAAGCAACGATGCGCGCACGGCCAACACCGCGCACAGTCAGCTTGTCCCCCTCGTCCAGCAGCCGTTCCGGCTTCAGGCAGGGCATATTGTTGACGAAAACCAACCCTTTTTCAATGCGCTCCTGCGCATTTTTGCGCGGCAGACCGAATATCAGCGCCGCAACGCTGTCCAGCCGCGGCGAAGCCACCGACCCGCTTCCCTGCGTTTCCTTTGCAGGCGCAACGCGCAGCCCTTCGATTGGCTCCCGTGTCAGCGACAGCTGCTTGCGCCCCGCCTTGGCAAAATGCAGCAAAATAAACTCCGCCATGTCCTCCAGCACCAGGATATCCGCGCCCTCGTCGTGCACCAGAATATCGCCCACAACCGAGCGGTCAATCTGCAATCCCATCAGCGCACCCAAATAATCGCGGTGCGACAGGGTATCCTCCTTGCGCTTATGCGCGCGCAGCAACGCCAGCGGCGCCGACCGCCTCGCGCTCTCCGCATCCAGATAATCCGGATAAAACAGATACAATCCCCGCTCGGCATCCTCGTATCCGCCCCAGAACAGCGCATGGTCCGTCGCACCGCAAAGGCGCACAGCCTGCGCGCACAGCGCCCGCTCGCTCATGCTGAGGAACTTGGTGTGCGTCAGATAGCCGCGCGTCCTGCAAGTCTGCTCCTTATCCAGCAGCCCGGCCAGCAGCAGCCGCTCCTCGCCTGTCCCGCCGAGCGCGTTTAATATCTCCGTTTTGTTTTTCAACCGTTTCCCCTCACTTATACCCGCAGTTTTCTTCAAAACTATTGTACTATTTCCAAGTTTCGTTTACAATAGTATTATTGTTGACCAAGGAGGCGGAAACCATGTCGGTCAAGGACGCGGTATTACAGGCACTCGAACAGGCGCGCGGCAAACGCTTGTCCGGCGGACAGCTTGCGCAGCAGCTGGGCGTATCACGCGCCGCGGTGCACAAGGCCATCGGCGCGTTGCGCAGCAGCGGCATGGCAATCGACGGCGTACCGGGCGAGGGCTACCGGCTTGCGCCGGAGGACGACAGCCTGACTGCCGCCGGCGTGCAGGCGCTGCTCGACACCCGCTTTGTCGGGCACGAGATGGTCGTCCTGCCCAGCCTTACTTCCACCAACACCGTCATCAAAGAGCGGTATCTCGACCGGCCGCACGGCTTTGTCCTGCTTGCCGAGGAGCAAACCGGCGGCCGCGGCCGTCTGGGGCGCACCTTTGTCTCGCCCGCCGAAACCGGCGTCTACCAGACCATTCTGCTGCACCCCACCCTGCCCATCGACCATATCCAGCTTGCCACCATTGCTGCCGCCGTTGCTGTGGCCGAAGCGGTCACGCAGACGGCAGGCTTCTCCCCGGAAATCAAATGGGTCAACGACGTGCTGTATGCGGGGCGCAAGCTCAGCGGCATCCTGACCGAAGCGACCATCGAGGGCGAAAGCGGCACCGTCAGCTCACTGCTGGTCGGGATTGGCGTCAACCTGCGGCCTAATCCCGCGTGGCCGGAGGATGTGCGCGCCGTTGCGGGTGCGCTGAGCGAGTTTGGGCGTATACCGCGCCGCGCGGAACTGGCAGCCGCCGTATTGCGCCACTTTGAGCGCGCCTATTCCCTGCTGGAGCAGAACCGCGCCGATGCGCTGCTTGACCAATACCGCAGCCGCCTGTGCTGTCTGGGCAAGCCAGTCAAGGTCATCGGCCCCGCAGAAACCTATCCGGCCGACTGCATCGGTCTGGATGACAATGGCTTTTTGCTGGTGCGTGACGCAAACGGTCAGACCCGCACGCTATCCAGCGGAGAAATCAGCATCCGTTTCTGACAATGTACGACACTATATTATATAATGTAAGGAGCATCCCTTTTATGTTTCAAACCGCCGCAGGCGTCACCGTCCCCTTTCCGGACAAACTGCGCGAGCAATACCAGCTTGACGGAGACACCATTACCTGTAATCTGAGCTTTGAAAAGCTGTCCGATTTCATCCATGCCTTTTATGCTGCGCTGACCGAACCACTGTTCCTCGCCATCCACCCGGACGCGGAGCAGGACGAAGTTTGGTATCTGGACGGCATGACCAAAAAGCAACTGACCATGATTCTCGACGGTTACGGCGAGCTGCTGCTGCAGGACGGTCTTTCCGCATTTGCCATCGGCTCGCTTGCGACCGAAGAAGAGCTGTTCGTGCAGAAATACAAGGTGCTGTCCATCTACAGCCCGCAAATCGCCCGCGTGGAAAAGCTGCTCGCGCGCTTTGAGGTCCCGCGCACAGATGCCATTGTCACCGCGTGGGACACCTTTTCCGAAGCGCATCCGGGAGAAGCGCAGCGGCTGGAAATCGCCGGTATGACCGTACCGGATATGATTGGCGACCTGCAAAAAATCGGTATGTATAAAGGCTGACGCACTCGCGTCAGCCTTTTGCTTTTCTCACAGGAACAGACTGACCGCCGCACGGCGGCGATAGCCCTCCTCGAGTTCGGTTTTATGATATAAGTAGCCGGGGTCGTCATAGTATTTTGCACCCTTGGGGCATTTTTTCACGCAAGCGCCGCACTTGATGCAGATACCGATAAATTCCCGGACATTCTCCGGGTCAATCGAGCCCATCGGACAGACTTTCGCACAGAGACCGCAATCGTCGCACGCCTCGCTTGTCTTGGGCTTGACCTTGCGGATATCCACCGGATTGCCTGCGCGGTCGCGCGGCTGGTAATAAGTGCGCTCTTCCCGCGCCCGTCCGGGCACCGCAACCGGCGGCGTATCCGCCTCTACTTCCGCAGCGCGCGCAGCTACCTGCGCGCCAAACTGCACGGCCTGCGCCAAATCGTCCGCATCCGGCCGCCCTGCGGCAAGCGTGGTGGAAAACGAGTGCTCGCCCACAAAGGCCGCCGCTGCGAACGGCACAAATCCGTTATCCGCCAGGATGTCCCGCAGCTCAATGAGTGAATCGTCAAACGCACGGTTGCCGAATGTGACCACCGGCACTGCCGCCGCACCGTTCCCCTGCACGGTTTCCAGATATTTCAGCAGCACATTGGGCACACGACCCGCATAGGTCGGCGTGCCGAAAATCACCAAATCATCCGGCGCAAAATCCGGTGCCCCCTGCCGCGCCGCCGGCAAGGTAAAATCGTATTCTTTCAGCGGCACGCCCAGCACCTGCGCCACTTGCGCCGCAATCGTCGTCACTACCCGTTTGGTTGTCCCTGTTGCACTCCAGTACATTGCCCATACCCGTTTTGCCTGCATATGCCGCGCCTCCTTTTCTGCTTACTGTCAGTATAGCAGATACCCGGACAGCCGTCAAAGCCATGCCGCGCAAAATACAAAAACAGCCGCAAAAGCGGCTGTTTTTCTTGCTTAAATCTCCATGATAATCGGCAGCACCATCGGGCTGCGCTTGGTCTTTTTGAACAGATAATCGCTCACATCGCCCTTGATTGCCGATTTTAGGCTGTTCCAGTCGCGCAGGTTTTCCACTGCGCAGCGGTCGAGCGCCATCTGGGAAATGTTGCGCAGCTCTTCCATCAGCGCCTCGGCTTCCTTGACATACACAAAGCCACGGGAAACGATATCCGGACCGGCAATGACCACGCCCGTTGTCGCGTCCACCGTGACCACGACAACCAGCAGACCGTCCTCAGACAAATGCTTGCGGTCACGCAGCACCGCGGTGCCCACGTCGCCGATACCCAAACCATCAACCAGCAGGCGACCCGCCGGCACGGGATTGCCCAGACGAGCCGAGTTTTCGCTGATTTCCACCGGACGGCCGATTTCAGTAATCAGCACATTCTTGGGATTGACGCCCATCTCGCGCGCCAAACCGGCATGCTGCATCAGCATCCGGTATTCGCCATGAACCGGAATGAAATACTTGGGCTTGCACAGGCCCAGCATCAGCTTCAAATCCTCCTGACAGGCGTGACCGGATACATGGATGGCGGCAGAGCGGTCGTAAATCACTTCCGCACCCTGCTTATACAACTCGTTGACCATATTGTTGATGGACTTCTCATTGCCGGGGATGGCGGAAGCCGCAATCAAAATACGGTCGCCCGCATTGACCTCAACCTGTTTATGGCTGCCGTATGCCATGCGGTACAACGCCGACATCGTCTCGCCCTGTGAACCGGTGGATACAATAATCAGCTGGCTGCGTGCATAGCGCTTGATTTCGGAAATATCAATCATCACCTTGCCGGTGTCCTTCAGATAACCAAGTTCGCCCGCAACCTTGGAGATTTTCTCCATGCTGCGGCCGCATACGGCAACCTTTCGTCCCGCCTTGGCCGCAATGTCCAGAATCTGCTGCAAGCGCGATACGTTGGAAGCAAAGGTGGCGATGATAATACGCTGGTCGCTCTCCATGATGAACTTCTCCAGCGACTTCCCCACGATTTTCTCGCTTGGGGTATAGCCCGGACGCTCAACATTCGTTGAATCACTCATCAGCGCAAGGAGACCCTTTTTGCCCAGCTCACCGATGCGCACCAAATCAATCATCTCGCCCGAAACCGGCGTCAAGTCAATCTTGAAGTCGCCCGTGTGAAGGATGGTGCCCAGCGGCGTGGTGATGGCCAGCGCCACAGAATCCGCAATCGAGTGGTTGGTGTGGATAAATTCCACCTTGAAGCAGCCCAGTTTGATTGTATCACCTGCGCGGACACGGTTGAGCTTCACCTTTTGCGGCATCTTATGCTCGCTCAGCTTGGTCTCAATGATGCCGCACGTCAGCCGGGTCGCATAAATCGGCGCATTGCACTCGCGCAAAACATAGGGAATCGCGCCGATGTGGTCCTCATGGCCGTGGGTAATGACGTAACCACGCAGTTTATTGAGGTTGCGCTTGAGATAGGTGGTATCCGGGATGACCAGATCCACACCCAGCATATCGTCGTCCGGAAACGCAACGCCGCAGTCGATTACGAGAATATCGTTGCCATACTCAATCACGGTCATGTTCTTACCGATCTCATTTAGGCCACCGAGCGGTATAATCTTCAATTTTTCTTTCATAACAGTTTTATCACTTTCCTTATTCATCAGTTTTGATTTCAATTAACAACGACCCAGGGCGTGTTCCCTGCGTCCCTTACAAAGACAGACCTGCATCCCGTTCGTCCGTCTTTATGCACAATTTTATCTCTGCGCTGCAACCCGGTCTCACCGTATATCGGCGCATCCCCGCACAGGCTGCAAACACTTATTTTTTATGATACCACATTCCTCTTGCAGTGTAAAGTTTTTTTACACGCGCGGCAACACTGCCGTGCTTCATCCACCCGCTTGCCGGTCGCCTATATATCCTTTATATATAATAGTATTCTCCTGCTTCCGAACGCTTATCCCTGACCGGAAGCATTTCCCCACTCCTTCCATCTGCACCATCCGGCACTTCTCCCGTTTCCCCACCTGACCGCGAAAAATGTCATTTTGTAACCGTTCCTTGTGCACAAATTTATTTGGCACCGTAAAAATCGAGCGTTTTTTTCATGCGTCCATACAGATATTCTATTCTCATACAAAAACAATTATGCAAATTGAACAAAAATGCAAAAAAGCGTTTGACAAATACGAGAATGTAAAGTATCATAGGTTACAGATTAGAAACAGATTGAAAACAAATCAGTAACAACCAGAAAACAAATCGGTAACGACCGATGCCGCGTTCCTCGCGGGTTTTCACAACGAATTAGGAGTGTAACACATGTTCTTTTCTTTGCGAAAGCATGCATCCAAACTGATTGCTGCAACGCTGGCAATTGGCACGATGGCTTCCATCAGTGCCGCAGCGCTCGATCAGCCGGTTGCAATGCTCTCTTCCAACCTGAACGCATCTGTCGGCACGGTTTTGACCTCTGACCAGATCAACACCGCCGAGCAGGCGCTTTCCCAGGCCAAGGCGGAAACGGAAGCCAAGGCAAAGGCCGAAGCGGAAGCGGCAGCCAAGGCTGAGGCTGAGGCTGCACAGCAGGCCGCTACGAGCACGACCACTTCCACGCAGCAGTCCTCCAACAGCAATCTGCTGACTGCTCCGGTATCTGCCAAGACGGTTGCCTACTCTTCCTCTCTTCTGGCAACCGACGCCATCAAAAGCAATTCCACAGCATTGGGCAACTACAAGCTGACCTTCTATTGCCCCTGTGAGCTTTGCAACGGCGTTGCCGGTTCAAAGACCGCTTCCGGCACGACCCCGACTGAGGGCCGCACGATTGCCGTAGATTCTTCGGTAATCCCGCTGGGCAGCCGCGTTTATATTGAAGGCTACGGCGTATTCATCGCAGAGGACACCGGCGGAGCCATCAAGGATAACAAGATTGACGTTTTCGTTTCTTCGCATGACCGCGCATACGAGCTTGGCGTGCAGTACGCAAACATCTATCTGCTGGGCTGATACAAACCGATTTCAAGGACTATGCTTGCATAGTCCTTTTTCTTTTGCTATGATAGGAATACTAAGGAGTGACTGTATCATGAACGCTGCTGAACGGCGCATCAAAATCACCCATCTGCTCATGCAGACCCAGAAGCCGCTTTCCGCCACCGCATTGGCCGCACAATGCGGCGTGAGCCGACAAATCATCGTCGGGGATGTCGCACTGCTGCGTGCCGGTGGGCTTTCTGTGCTGGCCACACCGCGCGGCTATATCTTAGAAAATGCCGCCTCCACCCCTATCCATACCGAGCGGCGCGTGGTATGCCGTCATACGGAGGAACGCCTGCTGGAAGAGCTGTACACCGTGGTCGATTTGGGCGGAGCATTGCTTGATGTGACGGTCGAACATTCGGTTTACGGGCAGATTTGCGCCCCGCTGCACATTTTTTCCCGCTATGATGCCGATATGTTCTGTCAAAAGCTGAAAAGCCCTGCGGCGCGCCCATTATGTGACCTGACCGGCGGCATCCATCTGCATACGCTGCGCGCACCGGATGAGGCCACACTGGACCGTGTGGTACAAGGGCTGAAGGAGAAAGGCTTCCTGCTCACAGATGAGAAATAGCCGCCTGTGGCGGACCGCTATCACGCTATCTGCTTGATACATACAAATCGCAAATTCTGCATATCCGGTAACAAAAAAGCCGCAGATTTTCCATCTGCGGCTTTCTCTTATTTCAGGGATATCTTACTTTTGCAGCGTCTTGGCAAAGCTGTCCTTGAGCGTAACGATACGGTTGAAGCGGCCCGTTTCCCTGTCCTTGACATAGTAGCCCATGCGGACAAACTGGAAGCGCTCGCCCTCCTTGGCATCGCCCAGCGACGGCTCCAGCTTGCAGCCCGTCAGCTTCTTGAGCGAATCCGGATTGAGGTAATCCAGATAATCCGTTCCCTCCGGCACGTCGTTCACGTTTTCCAGCGTGAACAGATTGTCATACAGATACAGGTCGGCGTCCAGTGCATGCGCAGCGGATACCCAGTGAATCGTGCCCTTGACCTTGCGGCCGTCCGCGGGCATGCCGTTGCCGGTTTCCAAATCGGCCGTGCAGCGAATCTCCACGATTTCGCCGTTTTCGTCCTTGATGACCTCGTTGCAGCGGACGATATAGGCGCCCATCAGGCGCACCTCACCGTCCGGCTTGAGGCGCTGGAACTTCGGAGGCGGCACCTCGGCAAAGTCGCTCTTCTCGATATACAGCTCGCGCGTAAACGGCACCTTGCGCGTCCCTGCGGCTTCATCGCGCGGATTGTTGGGCACCTCAAATTCCTCGCACTTATCCTCGGGGTAATTGGTGATGACCAGCTTGACCGGCTCGGTGACCGCCATGCGGCGCAGCGCCGTCTCGTTCAGCTCCTCACGGATGCAGTGCTCAAGCAGCTTGATGTCGACCAGCGAATCCGCCTTGGCAACGCCTGCGCGCTGCACAAAGTCGAGAATCGCGCTCGGCGTATAACCACGGCGGCGCAGCGCGCACAGCGTAGGCATACGCGGGTCGTCCCAGCCCTCAACATGATTCTCAAACACCAGCTGACGCAGATAACGCTTACTCATGACCGTATGCGTCACGTTCAGACGCGCAAACTCGCGCTGCTTGGGATGATGCGGCAGCGGGCAGTTATCCACGACCCACTCGTACAGCGGACGGTGGTTTTCAAACTCGATGGAGCACAGCGAGTGCGTAATGCCTTCGATGGCGTCCTGAATCGGGTGGGCGAAGTCGTAAAGCGGATAGATGCACCACTTGTCGCCCTGACGATGGTGATGCGCGCGCACGATGCGGTAAATCGCGGGGTCACGCAGGTTCATATTCGGGCTTGCCATGTCGATTTTGGCGCGCAGGGTCTTGGCGCCATCCTCGAACTTGCCCGCGCGCATGTCTGCGAACAGCTGCAAATTCTCCTCGACCGAACGGTTCCGGTACGGGCTTTCTTTGCCCGGCTCGGTCAGCGTGCCGCGATAGGCGCGCATTTCCTCCTGCGTCAGGTCGTCCACATAGGCTTTGCCGTCCTTGATAAGCGCAACCGCGCACTCATAACAGGTCTCAAAATAATCCGAACCGTAGAACACACCGCCCGACGGCTCCTCGCCGGTCAGCCACTTGATGTCCTCCCAAATCGAGTCGACATACTCGGTGTCCTCCTTGACCGGGTTGGTGTCATCATAGCGCAGGTTAAACAGGCCGTTATACTTCTTGCCAATCGACCAGTTGATAAAGATTGCTTTTGCAGAGCCAATGTGCAGATAACCGTTCGGCTCGGGCGGGAAACGGGTATGGATGCGCTCGTTCAGCCCCGCCGCAATATCTTCATCAATGATTTCAGTCAGAAAGTTATTTACATTTTCCATCATAGCGTTTTTCTTCCCCCAAAAGCCGAATTAAAGCGTCTTTGCGCAGCGTTCCAGACGTTCCAGCACCTTGTCCCGGCCCAGAATGCCCATCACCGTCTGCAAATCGGGCGCGTTCTGCCGCCCGGCGACCGCCACGCGGACCACCATGGACACATCGCCCACCGCGCCCTTGTAAGCGGACGGGTCGGCCTTGTACGCCTTGGTGTCCGCGGCATAGCCATGTGCCGACGCAATCTGCTTCATCTTTTCAAAGAAACCGTCCGGCGTATCGTTTTCGTCAAACATCTGCGCAAAATCCGCAAGGATTGCCTTGGCATCCTCGGCGGACACGCGCTCCGGCATGGTGTAGTCCGGCTGGAACAGCTCGTCGAACATAAAGTCCATATACCCCTTGGCATCCGACCAGAGCGCCAAATCCTTGCGCGGCTTCTTTCCGCCGCGGCCGATGGCGAGATATGCCTTGGAAAAGGCCGGGTCGCGCGTGAGCAGGTCGTGGAACGGTTTGTCGTTTTCCGCGCTCCACGCCGCGATATAATCATACACCGTATCAGCCGACATGCGCGAAATGACGTTCTTGGAAACGTCGTGCAGCTTTTCAATGTCAAACAGCGCGCCCGAGCCGCTCATCTTCTTGGTCGAGAACGGGAAATCGTTCATCGGCAAATCCGGATTGGCGCGCCGCCACTCCTCAAAGTTGGAGTTGAGCAGCGTCATCAGGTATTCCAGCACCGCCGGCACCGGATAGCCCTCCTGCTCGTAGAAGGTCAGCGCAAGCTCAGGGTCCTTGCGCTTGGACAGCTTGCGCTTGCCGCCGGTCTCCGGGTCAATTTTCATCAGCTGCGCAGTGTGCGCGTACTTTGGCGCCTTCCAGCCCATCGCGCGGAACAGCTGCAAATGTACCGGCAGAGTCGCCAGCCATTCCTCGCCGCGCACGACCACGGTCGTACCCATCAGATGGTCGTCCACCACATGGGCGAAATGATAGGTCGGAATGCCGTCCGACTTCAGGATAACGATATCCTGGTCATTCTCGGTGACCTCCATTTTGCCTTTGACGAGGTCTTCATGGCGAATCTTGTTCTCAATGCTGCCCTCCGAACGGAAGCGCACAACGTAAGGCGTGCCCTTGTCAAGTTCTGCCTCGATGTCCTCCATCGGGCGGTCGCGCCAGACGGCATACTTGCCGTAATAGCCGAAATTCTCCTTGCTCGCCTCCTGCTGTGCATGCGCCGCGGCAAGTTCCTCCTCCGTGCAGAAGCACGGATAGGCCATGCCGCGCTGTACCAGACTTTTGACAAAGGTCTGATAAATCTCCGCGCGCTGGCTCTGACGGTACGGGCCGTACGCGCCGTTATCGCCATCCAGCGTTGCGCCTTCGTCAAAGTTCAGGCCGAATGCGCGAAACACCTCGATGATGGTGCGCACACCGCCCTCGACCTCACGTTTTTTATCCGTATCCTCAATACGCAGATAGAACACGCCGCCCGACTGGTGCGCCAGACGCTCGTCCACCAGCGCGCCGTACAGATTACCCAGATGCATAAAACCTGTCGGGCTGGGACCCATACGGGTCACCTTTGCGCCCTCCGGCAGCGTGCGTTTGGGATAGCGCGCCTCGATTTCCTCGGGCGTGGTATTGATATGCGGGAACAGCAGTTCCGCCAAACGGTTATAATCCATTTTGTTCACTCCAACTTCCTTGATGAGCATTTCCGCCCATGATAGGAATATTTTATCACAGCGCACTGCGCGGTGCAAGGCGCAAAGCGCATCAATCGACGGCTTCCGCGTGCGCCGTTTTTGGCATAGCTGCGCGCTGCAAAGGCAAAGCGGCATGGCGCATTTGCCATGCCGCTTTTTGCAAGCCCCGCTCCCTTACGGATTGACCGTTTTGGGATTTGTGTCCGCGCCGGTATCTGCCGCACCGGTCGTCGTGCCCTTATCGTTGCCCGTTACGGCGTCGCCCACATCATCCACACCGTCACGAATGGCGTTTCCCGCGTCGTCCACGCCTTCCTGCACCGCATCGCCCATGTCCTCCATACCGTTCTGGATGTCGTCCCCGACGGTATTGCCGTTATCGACCACACCATCGTTGTTCTGGTCCTCGGTCACGTTGCCATTCGTGCCGTTCTGATTGGTTTCGTCCGCCGTGTTGGAGCAGCCGCAGGCAAACACCATCGTCAGCACGGCAAGCAAAGCGATAAGCCTTTTCATTGCATTTCCTCCTTGTATATTTGCCGTTAGTATAGGAGGCGCTTCGCTTTTTTATTCGTTAAAATCAATTTTTTGCATATGCGATAATACGACCGAGCAGGTCAGCCCGGTCACAAGTCCAAGCGGCACGCTCATCACCAGCAGCACCGGCAGATACGCGACCACCGCGCCGGTCTGCATCCAGAGGACCGCCGCGACGATTTGTCCAATATTGTGCGCTGCTGCGCCCGCGACGCTCACCCCTAAAAACGAGCAGAACCGACCCTCCACGCGCAGCAGCAGCCACATCGCCGTGAGCGACAGCAGGCCGCCGAACAGCGAAAACAAAAACGCAGTCACACTGCCCATAAGCAGGCTGGACAGCGCCACGCGGCACAGCAGCACCGCCAGCGCATCCCGCGCAGACAGGCGCGTGAGCGCAAACAACGTCACCACGTTGGCAAGGCCGAGCTTGACGCCCGGCACAGGCACGACCGCATCGAGCGGAAACAGGCGCTCGACCAGCGACAGCACGACCGCCAGCGCGGTCAGCATGCCGCAAAGCGTCAGTCTTTTCGCTTTCATCCGCTCACACCCTTTCCGTTACGACACGATTGCGTCGATTTCACCCGTCTCGCCCACAATTTTCAGCACCACACGATTGGGCAGGCAAACCGCAACCTGTCCCGCCCGTGTCAGCGTGCCCGTGCGCACACAAACCTGATCGCGGCAATCCGCCGACTCCATGCGCGCGCTTTTGCCGGACAACACAATCACATTATGCCCATCCAAATCAATGGTGCGGTCGGTCGCATCGGTCAGCGCCACGCGCTCGACCAGCACATTATCCTGCCAGACCTCGGCATACAGCCGGCCGCCCTGCGTGCCTGCGGCCAGCACCGCAGTCAGCGCCGCCGCCAATGCCAGCACGGCACCGATGATGACAAAGTCTCCCCATTTGAGCCTACTGCGCATCCGTATACCCCTTTTCCTCTCCGAGGAAGGTATAGGTGCAGGCAGAAGCGACCGCATCCGTGGTATAAATCTGCTTATCCGAAGTGATGAACACCGCCGCGATATTGTTTTCCGCGCAGAACGCCAGTCCATCGTCCAGCCCCATGACAAACAGCGCGGTCGTCAGCGCATCCGCACGGGTGGAGTTTTCATCTATCACGGTCACGCTGCGCAAACCGGTATCCGCCGGATAGCCGGTCTTGGGGTCAAAAATATGATGATACCGCTTGCCGTCCTGCTCAAAGTAGCGCTCATAGTCGCCCGAGGTGACAACCGAAGCATCCCGCACCTCGGCTGTTGCCACAAACTCGGCGTTGTTGTCCGGATCGGCAACACCGACCACCCAGTTTCCGCCGTCACGTGCCGGGTTTTCCCCGAATGCGCCGATGTTGCCGCCCAACTGCACCAGCGCGCCGGTTGCCGCGCCCTCCGGCTGCTGCGTGAGCAATGTGAACACCGCGTCGGTTGCAAAGCCCTTGCCGATGCCGCCCAAATCGAGCTGCGCACCACCCAGCAGCTGCACCTGATTGTCCCCCAGCAGCTGGATATTCTCATAGCCCACATGGGACAGCGCCTCATCAATTTCCGCCTGCGCCGGCACATGCGCATTTTCCGTATTGATGCCCCACAAATCGGTCAGCGGCGCCATGGTGGGGTCAAACGCGCCTTCAGTGAACGCGGCATACTGCACCGCCGCTTCGATTGCCGCATAAGTATCCTCACTGACCTCGCATACCGCTCCCTCGGCATGATTTAAGCGATACAGGTCGCTGTCCTCCCGCGTGCGCGACAATGCAGGCTCCAGCGTATTGACCTCCTGCTCACAAGCCACGGCAGCCTGCTGCGCGCTATCCTCATCGCTGCCATACACGGAAACCGACATAAAAGTATCCATCGCAAAAAAGTCCGCCGTGTAGCTCGCCTGCCGCCCCGCGCAGCCTGTCAATCCCAAAAACAGCAAAAATGCCGCAAGAACTCGCTTCATACCGTGCTCCTCATCACAAAAAATCATGTACCATTATAATACACCGCGAAACAATGCGCAAGGCCGGCTTTGCCCGCATGCCTTGTATATTGGCTGCCGCCGCACAAACAGCAAGGCGCCGCGGCCATTGCAGCCGCAGCGCCTTTTCATTCCGGTTCGGTTTAGCCCAGCACGACCTTATGGAAGGTCTTTTTGCCCTTTTTGACCATGCGCTCCTGCGCAAAGAAATCCTGGTCGAGCATCGTCTTGAAGTCCGCAATCTTCTCGCCGTCGATGGACACGCCGCCGCCCTGCACGAGCTTGCGCGCCTCGCCGTTCGAGGCGGCCAGACCGCACTTGACCAGCAGCGTCAGCACGCCAATCTGACCATCGGTAAAGTCCGCATCGGTCAGCGTTGTCGTCGGCATGTTTTCGCTTGCGCCGCCGCCGACGAAAATGCTCTTTGCCGCTTCCATCGCCTTGTCGGCTTCTTCCTTGCCGTGCACCAGCTCGGTCAGCTCATAGGCGAGGATTTCCTTTGCCTTGTTCAGCTGCGCGCCTTCCCACTTGTCCATCTCCTCGATTTGCTCGAGCGGCAGGAAGGTCAGCATGCGGATGCACTTGAGCACGTCGGCGTCATCCACATTGCGCCAGTACTGGAAGAAATCGTAGGGCGAAGTCTTGTTCGGGTCGAGCCATACCGCGCCCGCCGCGGTCTTGCCCATCTTCTTGCCCTCGGAATTGAGCAGCAGTGTGATGGTCATGGCGTGCGCATCCTTGCCCAGCTTGCGGCGAATCAGCTCGGTGCCGCCGAGCATGTTGCTCCACTGGTCGTTGCCGCCGAACTGCATGTTGCAGCCGTAGTGCTGGAACATGTAGTAGAAGTCGTAGGACTGCATAATCATGTAGTTGAATTCGAGGAAGCTCAGGCCCTTCTCCATGCGCTGCTTAT
>NZ_CALWUQ010000021.1 GCF_944384695.1 uncultured Agathobaculum sp.
GGGGTAGAAGTCCTGCACCTGTTCGGGCATATAGCCGACGCGGTTGAGGTACTCCGCGAGCAGAATCGCATCGTCCAGCGTCGCGCCGGGGTGCGAGCTCATCAGGTAGGGCACCAGATACTGCTTGCGGCCGAGCTTCTGATTGATGCGGGCGTATCGCTCGCGGAATTGCTCATATACGGAGAATGATGGTTTGCCCATATAATACAGAGCGTTATCGCTCATGTGCTCGGGCGCGACTTTGAGCTGGCCCGAAATATGGTGCTCCACCAGCTCGCGGAAAAAGGCGTCGTTGCGGTCGGCCATCATATAATCATAGCGCAGGCCGGAGCGCACGAAAACCTTTTTGATGCCTTCGATTTGACGCAGCTCGCGCAGCAGATTGAGGTAATCCGAGTGGTCGGCCTCAAGGTTTTTGCAGGCTGTGGGGAACAGGCAGCGCTTGTTCTTGCATAAACCGTGTTCTTCCTGCATTTTGCAGGACGGGAAGCGGAAGTTGGCGGTCGGCCCGCCGACGTCGTGGATATAGCCCTTAAAACCGGGCATCTGCACGATTTGTTTGGCTTCTGCGAGGACGCTTTCATGGCTGCGCGCCTGGATGTACCGCCCCTGATGGAAAGCGAGCGCGCAGAAATTGCACGCGCCGAAGCAGCCGCGGTTGTGGATGATGGAGAATTGCACCTCTTGAATGGCAGGCACGCCGCTCAGCGCCTCATAGGACGGATGATAGGTGCGCATATAGGGCAGGGCGTAGACGTGGTCCATCTCTTCGGTGGTCAGCGGACGCGCAGGCGGGTTCTGGATGAGTATGCGCTTGCCGTGGCGCTGCAACAGCGCTTTACCGCGTACCGCGTCCTGCTCGTCGTACTGAAGCTTGACCGAGCGGGCGTAATCGGCCTTATCAGCACACACATCCTCATAAGACGGGCACTCGAGCGCTTCAAACGTCAGCCCGGTCGAGTCATGCGCCATATAGGCCGTGCCGCGTACACCGACGCAGGC
This sequence comes from uncultured Agathobaculum sp., assembly GCF_944384695.1. GTDB lineage: Bacteria > Bacillota > Clostridia > Oscillospirales > Butyricicoccaceae > Agathobaculum. The sequence goes on from NZ_CALWUQ010000021.1 coordinate 1,003, forward strand.
GGCCGCCCCCTTTTTGCCGTGTTTGAGGTTGTTCGCCAGCTCCACGACTGAGTGCTCGCTCATGCCGAACATCAGTCCGTCCGCGCCGGTCGATTCGAGAATCGAGGGCATGACGCGGTCGGCCCAGTAGTCGTAGTGTGCGAAACGGCGCAGGCTGGCCTCGATGCCGCCGAGATAGATGGGCGTATCCGGGAACGCACGGCGCGCGAGCATGGCATAAACCGTCACCGCGCGGTCAGGACGCTTGCCCGCCTTGCCGCCGGGGGTGTAAGCATCGTCCGAGCGGCGCTTTTTCGCAGCGGTGTAGTGTGCCACCATCGAGTCGATGTTGCCGCCGTTGATGAGCACCGCATAGCGCGGCCGGCCCATGGCGACAAAGTCGTGCTCGTCGTGGAAGTCCGGCTGGCTGAGGATGGCGACCTTGTAGCCCGCGTCCTCCAGCACGCGCGAGATGATAGCGGTGCCGAAGGAGGGGTGGTCAACATAAGCGTCGCCCGTGACGAGCAGAAAATCGCAGTAATACCAGCCGCGCTCCTGCATATCCTGTTTGTTTATCGGGAGAAAACCGTTCATTATTTCCCTTTCCCTTTACAAATAGAGGTGGTTTGGCTTATTATATGGACAAGGCACTGTCGCAAACGGCAGGCGGTTGACCACACTCCATGGAAAGGAGTGTGATGTTTATGGAGCTAATTTTGCAGATTGTATTGCTACTTATTCTGCTGGAAATCATCAAAACCATAAAAAAATAACCGCCCTCCGACCAAAGATTGCGGTTATTTTTTCATAAGATAACACGTTTCGGAGGTCAACCGTCTGTCGGCGGTGCCTCTTCTGCTACTCTCATTATAACGGATTTGCCCCGTTTGTCAAGTCCTGCCTCAGTTATCGAGATAGAACTGCACCAGCTCCTGCATCAACTCGTCGCGGTCAATCTTGCAGATCAGGCTGCGTGCATTGTTATGGTTGGTGATGTACGTCGGGTCCTCGGAGAGAAGATAGCCCACGATCTGGTTGATCGGGTTATACCCTTTCTCCTTCAGCGCGTCATATACTGCGGTCAGCGTGCGCTTCATTTCCTTGTTGGACTCGTCTACAAGGCTGAATTTTCTTGTGCCGTCAAGCATGTCTGTCTCCTTTCCGATCCTACCGGTTGGCTTTTTGCTATAAACAGCATAATACAAAACGGCCGAAAAGTAAAGTCTTATCCGCGCAAAACCGCGCCGAAATCTTTTTCCAGCGCTGCCAGTGCATTTTTCATCGCCTTATCGCACTCCTCGTCGGTCAGCGTGCGGTCGGGCGCGCGCATGGACAGCGAGTAAGCGACCGACTTTTTGCCCTCCGGGATGCCCTTGCCCTTGTATACGTCGAACAGCTTGACCGACTCAAGGATAGCGCCGACGGCCTTTTCGATAGAAGCCTGCATGGAAGCGGCGGGAACCGCATCGTCCACCAGCACGGCGATATCGCGGGTCGAGGCCGGGAACTTGGGCAGCGGATGATACAGCTTTTCGGGGTCGATGGCGGCGAACAGCGTATCGAGCGGCAGCTCGGCAGCGAGTACCTCGCCGGAGAGGCCGTAGCGCGCGGCAACGGTCGGGTGTACCGTGCCGAACACACCGGCGGGCTTGCCGTCAATCAGAATATTGGCGCAGCGGCCCGGATGATAGGACGGGTTGCTCTTTTCCGGCACAAACTGCACGTTTTTGATGTTCAGTTCGCGGCAGATGGCTTCCACCACGCCCTTGAACTGGAAGAAGGACAGGCGGCCATAACTGCCGAGGGTCAGAATCTTTTCTTCGTGCGGCAGCACGTCCGCATCGGCCTTGCCGTCCTTGACGGTCGGGATATAGACCGTGCCCAGCTCGAACAGCGACGCGGTCGGGTTGCGGTGCGCATGGTTGTGCGCGAGCGATTGCAGCATGGAAGGCAGCACGGTCGTGCGCATGACGCTGAAATCCTCGCCCAGCGGGTTCAAAATCGTCGTGGAGATGCGGCGCGGGTCGTCCTTCTCCCAGCCAATCATATCATAGAACTTCGGGGAGATGAACGAATGGCTCATTGCCTCGTCAAAACCGGCCTCGCGGCAGGTCAGGGAGACATTCTGCTCCGCCAGCTGCTTGGGCGTGTACTCGCCCTGCACCATTTCACCCGCGTACAGCGTGGTCGGAATCTTGTCATAGCCGTACATGCGCGCGACTTCCTCGGCCAAATCGCACATGCGCGCGATGTCCACGCGGAAGGACGGGATGATGACCTTGCCATCCTCGACACGGAACTCAAGGCGCTCCAGATACGCCTTCTGCTCGTCGGCGGACAGGTCAAGGCCGAGCAGCGCGTTCATTTTGTCCGGCTCGAAGGGCAGCGTCTTGGGGGTCAGGTCGGCGGCGCATGCGTCGATGATGCCGTCGACCACCTCGCCCGCGCCGAGCATTTCGACCAGCTCGCATGCACGCTGTACAGCGGGCATGGTCAGCGACGGGTCAAGGCCCTTTTCAAAGCGGCCGGATGCTTCGGTACGCATGCCGAGCGCCTTGGCTGTCACACGCACAGTCGCGCCGTGGAAGCAGGCGGACTCGAATACGACCGTCGTGGTGTCGTCCTCGATTTCCGAGTTCGCACCGCCCATAACGCCCGCGACCGCAACCGGCTTGTCGTTGTCGCAGATGGCGAGCATCTTGTCGGTCAGGTCGTGGTCCTGCCCGTCCAGCGTCTGGATGGACTCGCCGTTGCGCGCGCGGCGCACGACGATTTTGCCGTCCGACAGGCAGGAGTAGTCGAACGCATGCATCGGCTGGCCGTACTCGAGCATGACGTAGTTGGTGATGTCAACAATGTTGTTGATTGGGCGCACACCGCAGGCGTGCAGACGCTCACGCATCCACGCGGGGGACGGCTCGATTTTGATATTCTTGACCAGACGCGCGGTGTAGCGCGGGCACAGGTCGGTGTCGACGACTTCGACCGACATATATTTGTTGATGTCATCGCCCGAGCCCTTGACCATCGGCTCCTTGACCGCAAACGGTCGCTCAAAGGTCGCAGCGGTTTCGCGCGCAAGGCCGATGACGCTGAAGCAGTCGGCGCGGTTGGAGGTGATTTCAAAGTCGGCAACGTAGTCGTCCAGGCCGAGCACCTTCTTGATATCCTCGCCCACGGGCGTGCCTTCGGGCAGGAACAGGATGCCGTTCTCGCAGGCGTAGGGCACGCAGCCGTGCGTCAGCCCCAGCTCTTGGAACGAGCACATCATGCCGTTGGAAACCTCGCCGCGCAGCTTGCCCTTGGTGATTTTAACGCCGCCGGGCAGGGTGGACTTGTGCAGCGCGACCGGGCAGATTCCGCCCACCGAGTCGGGGGTGACGTTGGGCGCGCCGGTGACAATCTGGAGGGGCTCGCCCTGACCGACGTCGATTTGGCAAATCTTGAGATGGTCGGAGTCCGGATGGTCGACGACCGACAGCACCTTGCCGGTCACGACGTTTTCAATCTCCGCGCCGAGGTAGTAGACTTCCTCGACCTTGGAGCCGGACATGGTCAGGCGGGCGTCATACTCCTTGGGCGTGACGCCGGAAATATCGGTATAATCCGAAAGCCAGGAAAGTGGCAATTTCATAATGGATTAGCGCTCCTTTATCATAAAGTTCAGGATACCGCGCCAACAGGCGCGAATGGATACAGACCGCGCAGCGCGGTCGTAAAAAGTCCAGCTTTGCCGGACTTTTTACACCTCGATTCAGCGCCCTTGGGGCGCGTCGTTCGGGTATCGAGAACAAGTTTCTCTGGAACTTGTTCTCGTATATAGGGGACTTTTGAAGTCCCCTATACTCTTTAGAACTGTTCTAAGAAACGTACATCGTTCTCATAGAACAGACGAATATCGTCAATCTTGAAACGGCCCATGACCGTGCGTTCCAGACCGATGCCGAACGCATAGCCCGAATAAACCTCGGGGTCGATGCCGCTCATTTCCAGCACCTTGGGGTGCACCATGCCGCAGCCGAGAATCTCAATCCAGCCCTCGCCCTTGCACAGCGGGCAGCCCGCGCCATGGCAGCGGTAGCACTGGATATCCATTTCAGCGGACGGCTCGGTGAACGGGAAGTGGTGCGGGCGGAAGCGCACGACCGTGTCCTCGCCGTACAGCTTTTTGGCAAACAGCTCAAGGATGCCCTTGAGGTCAGACATGCGGATGCCCTTATCGACGACCAGACCCTCGATTTGATGGAACAGCGGGGAGTGGGTGGCGTCTACGGCGTCCGAGCGGTAAACGCGGCCGGGCGCGATGATGCGGATGGGGGGCTTGCGCTGCTCCATGACGCGCACCTGCATGCCCGAGGTCTGCGTGCGCAGCACCACGTTGTCCGAAATGTAGAAAGTGTCCTGCGTGTCGCGCGCGGGATGGTCCTTCGGGATGTTGAGCGCTTCAAAGTTGTAATGGTCCAGCTCGACCTCCGGGCCTTCCGCAATCGAGAAGCCCAGACCGATGAAGATTTCCTTCAGCTCGTCCAGCACGATGTTGAGCGGATGCTTTTTGCCGATGACGACTTCTTCGCCCGGCAGGGTCACGTCGATGGTCTCGGCCTCCAGCTTATGCGCCAGCGCAGCCTGCTCGATGACTTCCTTTTGCTTGTCGATGATGGTTTCAATTTCGGCGCGCACGTCGTTGATGAGCTGGCCGACGACCGGACGCTCCTCCGCGGCCACGTCCTTCATGCCCTTGAGCAGTGCGGTCAGCTCGCCCTTTTTGCCGAGGAAGCGCACACGCGCCTCGTCGAGCGCGCGGGCGTCGCCCGCCGCGGCAAGCTGTTCCTTCGCGGCCTGCAAAATGCCTTGCAGTTTTTCTTTCATGATGACTCTCCTTTATGAAAAATCGTTCAGGGACGCAATAAAAAAGCCTTTCGTCCCGTAAAATAGGGACGAAAGGCGTAAAATACATCTTCCGTGGTACCACCCTGATTCCCGGACAGGCCGGGCACTCATTGAACGCCGGTAACGGGGCGTTACTTCGCCTGCGCCTACTGGGGTTTCCGTTCAGCGCCGGTGCTCGCAGGGGAACTTCGCGTCAGGTCTCTTTGAACGGCTCGCAGCCAAAGGCCGTTTTCTCTGAAAAGAGGGGAGTGACGGTACTTTCCCTGTTCATCGCAGATAACAGTACTATTAAAACACAGTTTTGCGGTAAATGCAAGGGGAAAAATCGATGAATATGTAGTGCAATCTGGATTTTTTCGGTCAGTAAGCGGAGCACGGGATTTTTTCACCCGATGGCGCGTTCCTCCGCACCGGAGAGCGCCTGCCGCAGTCCGGAAAGGACGGTTGTGCGGTCGGCGGTTTCGTCCGACAGCTCCATATAGCGGACAAGGTCATCGACCGCGCGCACCAGATACAGGTAGGCATCCTTGTAGTTGAGTTCATCCATGAGATACACCTCCATAAAAAAGTCAAGTACACTTCAAGAACACTGGAACCATTATAACACATAAAGGACTTAAAGTGTACTTAAAATAAGACTATGGAGGGTGGCTCAATGGATAATAGGAGACACTTTGGCTTTCGGATTGAGCCGGACACGTTGGAGAAACTGCACTGCATTGCAGAATATGAAGGCCGTTCGGTCAATGGACATGTGCTGTATTTGATTCGGCAGGATATTCGCCGCTTTGAAAAAGAACATGGTGAAATTGACATTTCTGGGGCGCAAAAACCTTGACAAACCCCGCTTTTGTGGATATACTGATTAAGTTAATACGCAAAATGCAATGACAAAGAGGAGTATTCCTGTCCCCGCGCGTCAAGAGAGAGGGCGGTTCGGTGCAAGCCCTTCGGCGGGAAGGAAGAAGGTCGCTTTGGAGCAGGAGGGCCGAAAAAAGTAAGCCGTCCCGTCCCGCCCACGTTACGGGTCAACGAGTGCGCGGCATTTTGGCCGCGAATTTAGGTGGTACCACGGAGCACGCTTCGTCCTATGGAGGATAGCGTGCTTTATTTTTTTGTAATCAAAACCGAAAAGGAGATAGACCCATGAGCGAACTGCCCAAGACCTACGACCCAAAAGCGGTCGAGGACAAGCTGTACAGCTTCTGGAATGACTCCGGCTTTTTCCATGCCGAGGTCAACCCGGACAAGAAACCCTATACCATCGTCATCCCGCCCCCGAACGTGACCGGCCAGCTCCACATGGGCCATGCGTTCGACGAAACCTTGCAGGATATCCTCATCCGCACCAAGCGTATGCAGGGCTACGAAGCGCTGTGGATGCCCGGCACCGACCATGCGGGTATCGCCACCCAGATTAAGGTGGAGGAAAATCTGCGCAAGGAAGAGGGTCTGACCCGCTACGACCTCGGCCGTGAGAAATTCCTCGAGCGCGTCTGGGATTGGAAGAACAAGTACGGCGACCGCATCATCAGCCAGCTGAAAAAGCTCGGCTCGTCCTGCGATTGGGAGCGCGAGCGCTTCACGATGGACGAGGGCTGCTCCAAGGCGGTGCGCGAGGTGTTTGTCAACCTCTATAACAAGGGCCTGATTTACAAGGGACACCGCATCATCAACTGGTGCCCGCACTGCACGACCGCGCTTTCCGACGCGGAGGTGGAGTACGAGACCCAGCCGGGCAAGCTGTGGCACATCCGCTACCCGCTGGCGGACGGTTCGGGCGATTTGGTTGTCGCTACCACCCGTCCGGAAACCTTCATGGGCGATACCGGCGTTGCCGTCAACCCGAACGACGAGCGCTATAAGCACCTGATTGGCAAGACCTGCATCCTGCCGATTATGAACCGTGAAATCCCGATTTTCGGTGATGATTACGTTGATATGGAATTTGGTACGGGCTGCGTTAAGGTCACGCCCTGCCACGACCCGAACGACTTCGAGATGGGTCAGCGCCACAACCTTGAGCAGATTCTCGTGTTCAACGAGGATGCGACCGTCAACGAAAACGGCGGCAAGTATCAGGGCATGGACCGTTACGAGTGCCGCAAGGCGGTCATCAAGGACCTCGAAGAGGGCGGCTACCTCGTCAAGATTGAGGACCACGAGCACAACGTCGGCACCTGCTACCGCTGCGGCACGACCGTTGAGCCGATGACCTCGGCGCAGTGGTTCGTCAAGATGGCGCCGCTCGCGAAGCCCGCGATGGATGTTGTCACCGAGGGCAAGACCAAGTTTGTGCCCGACCGCTTCTCCAAGACCTACCTGCGCTGGATGGAAAACGTGCACGACTGGTGCATTTCGCGTCAGCTGTGGTGGGGTCACCGCATCCCGGCGTTCTACTGCGACGACTGCGGCGAAATGACCGTGTCCAAGGAAGACGTACACGTTTGCCCGAAGTGCGGCTCGAAGAATGTCCGTCAGGAAGAGGACGTGCTCGACACTTGGTTTTCCTCTGCGCTGTGGCCGTTCTCCACGCTCGGCTGGCCGGAAAAGACGCCCGAACTGGACTACTTCTATCCGACCTCCACGCTGGTCACCGGCTATGACATCATCTTCTTCTGGGTCGCGCGCATGATTTTCTCGGGCGTCGAGCACATGGGCCAGACCCCGTTCGACACCGTGTATATCCACGGCCTCGTGCGCGACGCGCAGGGCCGCAAGATGAGCAAGTCGCTGGGCAACGGCATCGACCCGCTGGAAATCATCGACCAGTACGGCGCGGACGCGCTGCGCTTTACGCTTGCGACCGGCAACAGCCCCGGAAACGACATGCGCTTCTCGGACGAGCGCGTGCAGGCGTCGCGCAACTTCTGCAACAAGATTTGGAATGCGTCGCGCTTTATCCAGATGAACCTCACCATCGGCAAGGACAAGGCTGCCCAGCTGCCCGAGACGCTCGCGCTCGAGGATAAGTGGATTGTGTCCAAGTACAACACGCTGGTTGCCGAGGTCACCCGCAACATCGACCAGTACGAGCTGGGTCTGGCTGCTGCCAAGCTCAACGACTTCATCTGGGACAACTTCTGCGACTGGTATATCGAAATTGCCAAGACCCGTTTGCAGGCGGGCGACGAGAACGTGCAGAAGGTGCTGTGCTATGTGCTGTCCGGCGCGATGCAGCTGCTGCATCCGTTCATGCCGTTCATCACCGAGACCATCTGGCAGGCGCTGCCGCATGAAGGCCCGTCGGTCATGGTGTCCCAGTGGCCGGAGTATGACGAAAAGCTGCACTTCGCCGCTGAAGAGGCGCAGATGGAGACGTTGATGGACGCGGTGCGCGCCATCCGCAACCGCCGCAGCGAGATGAACGTCCCGCCGTCCAAAAAGGCAAAGGTGCTCATCCTGACCGAGAAGAAGGACACCTTCGCCGCCGGCGAGGGCTTCTTCCCCAAGCTGGCTTACGCTTCCGGCATCGAGCTGATTGACGCAGTGCCCGCGGACGCGGCCAAGATGGCCTCGGTCGTCACGGGCGACGCGCAGCTCTATATGCCGATGGGCGACCTCATCGACTTCGCCGCCGAGCGCGCGCGCCTCGAAAAGGAGAAGGCCAAGGTCGAGGACGACATCGAATTTGTCATGAAAAAGCTGAACAACCCGAAGTTCGTCGACAAGGCGCCTGAGAAGGTCGTCGCGGTCGAGCGCGAGAAGGCCGAAAAGCTGCGCGAGCACCTCGCAAAGCTGGAGGAATCCATCGCGGCACTCGGTTAACGCCATTTTCATAGGGAAAGCGCTATGCGCCGCAGGCAAAGCCGCCTGCGGCGCATTTTTTCGTCCCTCCGAGCCGAACACGAAACAATCCTTGAAAAATTGTTGAAACTGTCCATTACTTTTTCACCCTTTTCGGTCGGATATTTATATATAAGAGTAGCAAAAGGATGGAGGGATAGACAATGGTGGAACGGATTGAACGGATACGGGCGCTTTATCGGGCGACCGGGCAGCAGAGCCACAATGGGGATACCTCGTTGGACATGCGGGCGGGCGCGGACGGCGCACCGCAGGACACGCTGACGCTGCAGGGCGACTGGCAGCAGACCGACTGGACGCGCGCGGTCAACGAAGTGCTGGAAAGCCTGCGCGACAGCTTTCCCGGCATCCAGATTGTGACCGGCAGCGCGCAGGACGGGGACAAGCTGCGGCAGCTCGCCGCCGGGCTGGGCGGCGGTAAGCATATGGTAATCGACCAGGCTTTTCTGGACAAAATGGCACAGGGGCCGGAAGAATTTCAGGAAGGCTGCGAAACCCTGATGCGGCTGCTGCGCGCGCTCAACCTTACGGATATGACGGGCATATATGTATCGGAGGATAAGGCGCAGACGTGGCAGTATTTTGAAAAGTCGCCCGCTGCCGAGCAGTTGGAGAAGGCAAAGCAGCTGCTGCACTGGTTTGCGGAGATGAACAAGCCGAAAGAGCAGAAAAAGACGATTTTCGTCACAAACCCGCGCAATTATTCGACCAAGGGCAAGTATCATCGGCTGGCCCGTGCGGCGAGTGTGGGACAGGTAAATCTGCTCATTTCGGATATCAACAGCGCCATTGACAATTTGCAAGGCGAGGCCATGTCCTCGGGGGAGAATGCGGCCAAGGCGCGGCGCGCGATTCGTTCGCTGCGCACCCTGTTGCAGCGCGCGACACGGAAAATCAGCCGCTTGCAGGCAGAGCAGCTTCTCAGCGCGAAGAAAAAACGCGCCGAGCGTGAGCAAAAGCAGGAAGAGGCCAATCGGCTGCGCCGCGCGCAGAAGGAGCAGCGCACCAAGCGGAAGCGCGCGGATGCGACGACGGCAACCGGCGGCATCGTGCAGCAGCCCACGCCGAACAAGCGCTGGAAGAACAGCCCCTATGATGCTTTCGCGGCTGTTGCAGCGCCCGCCTGCCCGCTGCCCTCGGTTTCTGTGGGCGACATGGGCGGCGCAGGGGACGCCGCGGGCGGTACGGTCGAGCTGGGGCCGGAAATCGCGCTTTGAGCACAGGAAGCCATCGGAAAAGGGGAAACTGCGGTTTCTCCTTTTTCTTTTTGACAAGGCATGGTATAATGTTGCATATCGTTTTTCAGGAAAGGGTTTATTATGGATACCGCAATTCCCAAAACCGCTGTTGATTATATTCATTCGCTCGGCCGCTTTTCCGGCGCGCCCGGCCTGCACCGCATCCGCGCCTTGTGCGCGGCGCTGGGCAATCCGCAGGACGGGCTGAAATTCGTGCATCTGGCGGGCACGAACGGCAAAGGCTCGACCGCGTGCATGTTGGATTCCGTGCTGCGCGCGGCGGGATATCATGTCGGGCTGTACACTTCGCCTTACCTCGTGCAGTTTCATGAGCGCATCCGCGTGGACGGCGCCATGATTCCGGACGCGGATTTAACGCGCCTGTCTGCGCGCGTGGCGCAGGCGTGTGAGGGGCTGACGCTGCCGGAGGGTGAACACATCGGTGAGTTTGAGTTCACCACGGCGCTGGCATTTTTGTACTTTGCCGAGCAGCGGTGCGACATTGTTGTGCTGGAAACCGGGCTTGGCGGTCGGTGTGACGCAACCAACATCATCCGCGCAGCCGAGGTGTGTGTCATCACGCCCATTTCGCGCGACCACATGGCGGTGCTGGGCGACACGGTTGCCGCAATCGCGGCGGAGAAGGCTGCGATTATCAAGCCTGCCTGTGCGGTGGTCTGCGCGGACAGCCAGCCGGACGAAGCGCTGCCGGTCATCTGGCGCGCGTGCGACGCGGCGGGCGCGGTCTGGTATGACGGCATGCAGGACATGCAGCTGCTACGGTGCGATATCATGGGTTCGGCGTTTGTGCGCGGGGGACAGGGCTACACCATCCCGATGCCCGGCCGCCATCAGCTGCAAAACGCGCAGACAGCGCTGTGCACGTTTGCTGCGCTGCGGGAGCGCGGCTGGAAGATTCCGGTCGAGGCCGAGGTGCGCGGGCTGGCGCGGGCGCGCATGCCCGGCCGGCTCGAGCGCATGGCCGAACAGCCGCTGGTGCTGCTCGACGGGGCGCACAATGCCGCGGGTGTGGCGGCGCTCACCCGCACGGTGGATGAGATGCTCAAAATGCGCCGTCTGCTGGTCGTGATGGGGATGGTCAAAGACAAGGAATATGCGGAATGCATGTATGAGATGGCACGCCGCGCGGATGTGTTCTTTGCCTGCGCGCCCGAAGCGGATGCGCGCGCCTTGCCGGCGCAGACCGCGGCGGCCATTGCCGAGCAGCACTGCGGCGAGGTGTACGACTGCCATACGGTCGAGCGTGCGCTGGGACTGGCGCTGGAAAAGGCCGCGCCGCGCGATTGCGTGCTGGTGTGCGGCTCGCTGTACCTGATTGGCGAAGCGGAAAAAATCCTGCGCACGCGACAGAAAGCGGCAGAATAAAACGGTAAAAAATGGTAAACTAAGGCTTGTACCGAAGCGGTACAAGCCTTTTTGTTTTGTCAGAAAAAATGAGGTGAAAACGGATATGCTGCATATCACACAGGCGGAAAGCGGCGGTGTGCTGACGGTTTCGCTGTCGGGCGAGTTGGACCACCATGCCGCGCGCGAGGCCATCGAGCAGAGCGAGGATTTGATGGCGCTTTACCCCTGCGAAAAGCTGGTGCTGAGTCTGGCCGGGCTGACGTTTATGGACAGCTCGGGCCTTGCGGTCGTGCTGCATCTGCACCGCACCTGTGCGCGCAGCGGCTGCGATTTTGTGGTGCGCGGCACGCCGCCGCAGCCGATGCGTGTGTTCGAGGCGGCAGGGTTGCCGCAGGTCATGATTTTCGAGAGGGGGGAGTAATTTGCGCGCGGTCATCAATAAAATGAGCCTGAAGTTTGAAAGCCATTCGGTCAACGAAGCGTTTGCCCGTCAGGCGGTGGGCGCGTTTGTCGCGCAGCTCGACCCGACGATGGAGGAGCTGGGCGATATCAAAACCGTCGTGTCCGAGGCGGTCACAAATGCGATAGTCCATGGTTATGCGGATAAACCCGGGTTTATCACGGTCACGGTGCGGCTGCTGGAAGGGCGTATACTGGAAATCAAGGTCAAGGACACCGGACGCGGCATCGAGAACGTCGAGCAGGCGCGCCAGCCCATGTTCACCACCGGGGACGACACCCGCAGCGGCATGGGCTTTACCATTATGGAATCGTTCACCGACAAGCTGCGCGTGCGCTCCACGCCCGGCAAGGGAACGATGGTGACGATGATTAAGCTGTTGCGGGAGCGCGGCGCGTGACCGGAGCGATGCGCGGCCTGCTCAAGCGGGCGGCGGCGGGCGACCGCGACGCGGAAGCGCAGCTGATTGAGGAAAACAGCGGGCTTATCTGGTCGATTGCGCGGCGGTATTATGGGCGCGGCGTGGAGCCGGACGACCTGTATCAGTTGGCGTGCGTGGGATTTATCAAGGCGGTGCGCGGCTTTGACGCGGCGCTTGGCAACGAGTTTTCTACTTATGCGGTGCCCAAAATCGCGGGCGAGATTCGGCGCTTTTTGCGTGATGATGGCGCGGTCAAGGTCGGGCGCGCGGTCAAGGAGCGCACGGTGCGCGTGCGGCGCATTCAGGCCGAGCTGGAGGGGCGCACCGGACGCTCGCCCACGGTGACCGAGGTTGCGGCGGCTGCCGGGCTGACCGTGGAAGAGGTCGCCTGCTGCGAGCAGGCGGACGTAACGGTGGACTCATTCGAGCGTGAGCTGTCCGGCGGCGGCCGGCTGGGCGATTTGGTGGGCGACGAGGGCATGGAGGAGCGCACCTGTCTGTATTTGTCGCTGGGCGAGGCTATCGGCACCCTGCCGGAGCGCGAGCGGCAGGTGCTGGCGCTGCGTTTTTCGCGCGACCTGACCCAGCAGCAGGTATCCAAAATCATCGGGGTATCACAGGTGCAGGTATCGCGTATCGAAAAGCGGGCCATCGAAGCGTTGCGCAAGAAACTGGTGGAATAGAGCGGGCGGCATGCAGGATGCGGCCCGCTTTTGCATGTGCAGATTGGCGTTGACAGGCCGCGCGGGGTGGGTTAAACTGAAAGCAAGAGACCGGAAAGGGGTGGAAAACGATGCGGAAAACAGTACGGAAATCCGTGGTTGGCTGGGCGGTGGGTCTGGCCGTGATTTGGGTGATGCTCGTGCTTGCCATATCGCTTTCGCCCACGATGCAGGGCAGTATTCCGTATTTCGGCGGCTTCGGCAGCCACACGATGTGGCTGGCTGCGGGATTGGCGGCAGCGATATACCTGCTGCCCGCGGTGCTGTACGGCGTGGGACAGCATTGGGCAAAATATCTGCTCGCGGTCATCAACGGCGCGGTGATGGTGGTGACGCTGGTGCTGCTCGGCCTGATGGCGATTATGCTGCTGTTCCAAATCGGCATTGAGGGCTGGTATGTCATGGGGCTGGACCGGTGGTTCATTCTGGTGGCGGTGCTGGGCGTTGCGGCGTTTGTTATGGGCTTTTTGTGGTTTCGCGCGGCGTTTCCCGTGCGCGGGTCGGACAAGGTATGAGGAAATAAATGCAGAAGGCGGCTGCCAACCGGCAGCCGCCTTGTTTTGTGCGGAGTCTCAGATTTTCTGCATGAAATTTGCCGCCGCCTTTGCCATCAGCCGCTTGGTGCCCTTTTGGTCAAAGGCGATTTCGAGCAGCGCGTCATTGCCCATCGGTTTTGCGCTGATAATCATGCCGTCGCCAAAGGCTTTATGATGCACGCGGCAGCCTGCCGGGAAGTCCGGCAGCGGCGCGCCCGCGGCTCTGGGGGCGGCGGCGACCGATGCGCTGGAGGAGAATGCACGCGCTTTGCTGATTTGCGCGCGGGGTAGGCCGGGTTCGGGCTGGGTGGCGGAGGAGAACATGCGGCTCTCCACGATGTTGCTGTCGAGCAGCTCGCGCGGCATCTCGTCGATGAAGCGCGAGGGATGCGCGTACTGGGTGCGGCCATACAGCAGACGGCGCTCGGCGCAGGTCAGGTATAGTTCCTCCCGCGCGCGTGTGACCGCGACATAGCACAGCCGGCGCTCCTCTTCCATATCCTCCTCGCGCTCCATCGCGCGGAAGCCGGGGAACAGGCCGTCCTCCATGCCGGCCAGAAACACAATGGGGAATTCCAGCCCCTTGGCCGAGTGCATGGTCATCATCAGCACCGCGTCCTCGTCCTCGTCGGACTGGTCGGCGTCGGTATAGAGCGCCATGTTTTCCAAAAAGCCGCCCAGCGTGGGCGCTTCGTTCTTTTCCTCATAGTCGACGATGTAGGATTTCAGCTCTTCGATGTGCTCCAAACGGCCCTGTTCCTCCACGCCGCCCTTTTCCTCAAGCGCGCGGCGGTAGCCGGTTTTCTCAAGCAGCTCGTCGTACAGCTCGGAGAGCGAGAGGAATGCGCGCTGCTGGCGCAGGTTTTCCATCATCGTGCCGAATTGCTCCATCGCGGACGCGCTGCGCGAGAGCGGCGCAAACTGCGAAGCGTTCCGCACGACATCGTACAGCAGCATACCGTTTTCGAGTGCGAGCTGGGACGCGGTTTCCACCGATTTGTCTCCAATCTTGCGCGTGGGTACGTTGATGATGCGGCGCAGGCGCAGCTCGTCCGCCGGGTTTTCCAGCACCCACAGATAGGCGAACATATCGCGCACCTCGGCGCGTGAGAAGAAGTCGCGGCCTTTGTAGACGCGGTAGGGGATGCCCGCGCGGATGAACGCGGCGGCGATGTTATCGCTCAAGACGTTGTTGCGGTACAGAATCGCAAAATCGCTCCACCGGCGGCCTGCTTCCACGCCCTCGCGGATGGTGTCCGCGATGTAAGCGGCCTCGCCCTCCTGACTGTCCGAGCGGTGCAGATGGATTTTGGAGCCGCCCGCCTGGTCGGTCCAAAGCTCCTTGCCCTTGCGCCCGACGTTGTTGCGGATGACCTCGTTGGCGGCGCTTAAAATGTTGCCGGTCGAGCGGTAGTTCTGCTCAAGGCGGATGGTTTTGGCATTTTTGAACTGCTTTTCAAATTCCAGAATGTTGGCAATCGTCGCGCCGCGGAATTTGTAGATGGATTGGTCGTCGTCACCGACCACGCAGATATTTTGATAATGCCCTGCCAGCAGGCTGGTCAGCACATACTGGGCGTAGTTGGTGTCCTGATACTCGTCCACCAGCACATAGCGGAACTGCCGCTGGTAATAGTCCAGCACGTCCGGATTGCTTTGCAGCAGCAGGACGGTTTTCATGATGATGTCGTCAAAGTCGAGCGCGCATGCCTTGCGCATCTCCTTTTCGTACAGCTTGTAGACCTCCGCTACCTTTTCGCGGAAGTAGTCGCCCGCGGCGTCCGCGGCAAACTGCTTGGGCGTCATCAGCTTGTCCTTGGCGCGGCTTATCATGCCGATGACCGTGCGCGGGTCAAAGGTTTTGGTGTCAAGATTCAGCTGCTTCATCACGTTGGTCACGACGCGCTTTTTATCGTCCTCGTCGTAGATGGTGAACGCGCTGTCAAAGCCCAAAAGGTCGCCGTGGCGGCGCAGAATGCGCAGGCAGGCCGTGTGGAAGGTGTAGGCCCAGACGTCGCTTGCCGCCTGTTCGTCGGGCAGCGCGGCCAGCAGGCGGTCGCGCAGTTCGCGCGCAGCCTTGTTGGTGAAGGTGATGGCGATGACCTGCCACGGGCGCGCGGCATCGACCGCGCACAGCTTTTCGGCACGGGCGCGGTTTTCCGGCTTGGGGGCGGTCAGGTATTCGGTCAGGAACAGCAAGTCGTCCTCGGTTGCGCCATCGGGCGCAAATTCATTCGTCAGGCCCTGCCCGAAGCGCAGGATGTTGACGATGCGGTTGATGAGCACGGTGGTCTTGCCGCTGCCCGCGCCTGCCAAGATGAGCAGCGGGCCTTCGGTCGTGAACACGGCTTCCCGCTGGCGGTCGTTTAAGTGCGCAAAGGATTGCTCGATAATCGCGCGCCGCACGGCGGCGTATTTCAGGTCAAATTTGGTCGGTTCCATGGGGTTCCTCGTTTCGTTTTGGAGATACGAAACCAGTATACCACAGATAAGACGGGAAAACAAATGTTCTGTTCGCATGCCAGCGAAAAAGCCGCCCCGTGGGGCGGCTTTTGCTATGCAAACCCGACGAGCGTGCACATACCGTGTACGGCAAGGCAGAGCGCAAGGCCGAAGGCTGTCGGCAGCGCGACGGCGGCAAGCGTCCATTTGACGCTGTGCGTTTCCTTCCAGATGGTCAGGCAGGTGGTCGAGCATGGCCAGTGCGCCACGGTGAACACCAGCGTGCACAGCGCGGTGCAGACCGTCCAGCCGTTGGCCAGCAGCAGCGTGCGGAACGCGGCAAGGTCGGTAACGTCCGCGATGGTACCTGTAGCAAGGTATCCCATGACGATGAGCGGCATGACAAGCTCATTTGCCGGAAAGGCAAGGACAAACGCGAGCAGAATCACACCGTCCAGACCGAACAGCCGGCCCGCAGGGTCGAGCAAGGCGGTCAGGTGTGAAAACACCGATGCACCGCCGACATCGAGGTTGGCCAGCAGCCAGATGAGCGCGCCCGCAGGTGCGGCGACTGCCGCTGCCCGGCCGAGCACGAACAGCGTCCGGTCGAATACGCTGCGCACAATCACCTGCCCGATTTGTGGCGTCCGGTAGGGCGGCAGCTCCAATGTGAAGGAGGACGGAACCCCTTTCAGCACGGTTGCCGACAGCAGACGCGAGGCCGCAAGCGTGAGGACAACACTGCCTGCAATCACGGCGGTCAGCAGCAGCGCGCCGCCCACCGCGCTGTCTGTGAAGAACACAGCGCATAGGAAAATCAGCAGCGGAAACCGCCCGTTGCAGGGCGCGAACGTGTTGGTCAGGATAGCGATTAACCGCTCGCGCGGCGAGTCGATGATGCGGCAGCCGGTCACGCCGCAGGCGTTGCATCCGAAGCCCATGCACATGCTTGGGGAAAAGGTGGATGCGGTGGTTTCACAGGTTCAGATATCGAGAATTTGTAATCTGGGGCCAAACCCGTCAGCGCGTTCAATGGACATGCTCAATACTTGTCATAATATCCGTCAGACGGTGCCGCAGGTGTTACCGGCGGTGCATATTCAGGGGTTTCGTTGGTTTGATAGCTTGTGCCGGTATCTACAATGTTGAATTTGCCGACCAGTGTTTTGAGCATGCTGGACTGACCGGACAATTCCTGGCTTGCGGCTGCGCTTTCCTGTGCTGTTGCAGAGTTGGTCTGCACCACGCTGGACACCTGATCCAGTCCCTGTGCGATCTGGTCGGCTGCCTGCGCCTGTTCTGCCGATGCCGTCGCAATTCGGTTGATGGATTCCACTACCTGATTGGCCGCTTCCACGGTTTCATCCAAAACCTTTGCCGCATCCGTTGCCAATACACCGCCACGCTCCACAGCGTAAATAGAGTTTTTGATAAGCTCCTGTGTATTCTGGGACGCTTCCGCAGATTTGCCCGCAAGGCTTCGCACCTCATCGGCCACCACAGCGAAGCCCTTTCCTGCCGCTCCCGCGCGTGCCGCTTCCACCGCTGCATTCAAGGCAAGAATATTGGTCTGGAACGCAATGTCATCAATGGTTTTGATAATCCCCTGAATCTGCTGCGAGGTCTGCTTAATCTCATCCATTGCCGACATCAGTTCCTGCATCTTCTGCTTGCTTTCATTGACCTTGGTGCCGGTAAGCATGGTCAAATTGTTGGCAGAGTCCGTATCTTTCGCATTTTGGTTGATTCTTGCGCTAATTTCCTGCACCGTCGCGGCAAGCTCTTCCACCGCGCTTGCCTGCTCCGTAGCGCCTTGGCTCAACGCCTGTGCGCCGTTGGATACCTGATCTGCGCCCGAAGAGACCTGATTGGCGGCAAGATCGATTTCCCGGAACGCTTCGCTGAGGGAGGTGCTGATTTTTTTCATGGAAGTTTCAATTTCAGCCAAATCACCGATGTATGAAATATCCATCTGGATATCCAAATCGCCTTGCGATATTTGCAGTAATTTATCATGAATATCCTCGATGAATTCTTTTAGATGCTCGCGCATCTGATGTACGGAATAAACCAGCATTCCCAGTTCCGAAGTATCTTCCTGCAGTTTGCCCCCGATTGACAGGTTGCCTTTGGAAAATTCCAGCATTTCTTCCTGTATGATTTTAAGAGGACGGATCACCTTTTTCCGCGTGAACAGTGCGCTGAAGATTTGGAATACAATAATCAGGCAAGCAAGGAGGATGACGATAATTTGCATAATCAGCACATTGGTTTGCTGCTTCTCGATTTCAGATGCAAGGCGCGCCTGAAATGTCTCTACAAATTCATCCTGAAGGGATTGGATGCGGCTCAAATCCGAGCTGTAGTCCTCACCGAATACATATTCCAGCGCAGAGTTGATGTCCCCGGACATTGCCAGGCTCATCGCGCTTTCTTCCATGGGGACCAAGGTATTGGAGATTTGCGACATCTCGGTAATGAGAGCCTTCTCCTCGTCTGTGATGCCAACCTGTTCCATTCTGCTGTAGCCGGTTTCACGGTTTTGCAAATTATATACTTCATTCTGGTAGTTATCGTGATATACTGCATCACCGGTAGCCGCGCAGGCCCTTGCCTGTTCGGTCAAGTAGCCGGATGCATCCAAAAATTGCTGTGCCGCCGAAGTCAATTCATCCCCATTGCTATACATTTCCATCGCGCGATTGTTCATGAACGCCGATAATAAAAAGGATGCGGTCAGGATGATAACCAGTACAATGGTTCCCAAATTCAGCGCGGTTAATAATGTTGATTGTTTGACTGCCTTTTTCATCTTGTTTTAGCCCCCTTGGATTGGAATTTGAAAGCGGGATTTGCGTATTTCATATTCGCTGCCCTTTCCCTTCTTTGCTCCTACCCAGCAAAAAAGAGGCGCTTTCAAAAGCAACCGTTGAAAACCCCCTTTTTATTGTCAACGCGCATATTATATGCGAAAAAAACAGAGTTTTCCTCTGCCTAAGTAAGTATATACCTTGGAAACGCATTGTCTGGACTTCCTGCATCGTTTTGCACAAATCTCTTGCTTTTAGTATAACTCATCTTGGTCAAAAGGACAATGCTTTTCCAATATATCCGTTCAATAAATCATTTGTCGCACAGGGCTCTGTAGGAGGACCGTGTGGGAATGACAAGCATGAACGGGCATGCGGCGCATAAAATGCAACGGAGGCTGAAAGGAGGCCGAACCATGAAACGCACCAAGAAAAACGTGTGTCTGATGCCGCGTCGCGCCACGCTGCTCGAGCTGCTTGAGAATGTCATTGCGGCGCAGTTCGAGGAGGAAACGGCTGGGAAACCGGTATAGGCCGTCGAAAACGCTTGCAGGCGGTAACAGAAGGGGGGAGACAGCCATACAAAACCCATCGGTCGGCTGTAAGGCGGCTCTGTATCTGCGGCTGAGCCGCGACGATGATAACCCGGGGGAAAGCGAGAGTATTCAGAACCAGCGCAGCCTTTTGCAGGCGTATGCAATGCGGGAGGGGCTTTGCGTTGTAGAGGAGTATGTGGACGATGGGTGGTCGGGCACCAGCTTTGACCGCCCGCGCTTTCAGGATATGCTGCGTGATATGGTGCAGCGCCGGTTCGAGGTCGTGCTGGTCAAGGATTTGTCGCGGCTTGGGCGCGATTATATCCAGACCGGGCGGTATCTGGAGCTGGTGTTCCCGGAGCACGGTGTGCGGCTGATTGCGGTGGGGGACGGGATTGACACCGCGCGGGCAGACACCGACCTTGCGCCATTTCGCAATGTGATGAACGAGATGTATGCCCGCGATACCAGCCGCAAGATTCGCGGCGCGCTGCATGCCAAAATGCAGGCAGGCAAGTTTATCGGTCATTTCGCGCCGTATGGGTATCAAAAAGACCCCAAAGACAAAAACCATCTGGTTCCGGACGAGCGGGCCGCCGCAACCGTGCGGCAAATCTTTGTTTGGGCGGCAGCGGGTAAACGGCCAGCGGAGATTGCGCGGATGCTGAACGAGCGCGGCGAGGCGCCGCCAGCCGTCTATCGCACGTTGATGCATCCGGGGCTGAATCCGGACCATTACACCAAACATAAGGAGTGGACATCGGCTGGGGTCAGCCGCATGTTGCAGGATGTGGTCTATCTGGGTCATGTGGCGCAGGGAAAGACCGATAAAATCAGCTTTAAAAGCAAAAAGACCCGCGAAAAACGGGCGGATGAGTGGATTGTCGTCCCCAATCAGCACGAGCCGCTGGTTTCCAAACAGACCTTTGCTGCGGTGCAGCATCAGCGGTCTGCCCGCCGTTGTGACCGCAAAGGGGCGTTTTCCAATCTGTTTTCGGGACTCGCCTTCTGCAAGGATTGCGGCAAAGCCATGTCCACGGTCGGCACACGAAAAAAAGGCTCGGCGGCCAATCTGGCGTGCGGTGCGTACAAACTCCGGGGCGCATCCGCCTGTTCCAATCATTTTATCTCCTATGAAGCGCTTTATCGCTGTGTGTTGGAGGCGGTGCGGCGGTACGTCTGCCTGTCAGAGCAAGCGTGCAGCACATTATTTGAGCGGCTGAACCGGCGGTTACGGCTGGACGAGCGGGGACAGGCAGCGGGGCGCGAGCGGGAACGGCTGACGCAAGAGCGGGAGCGGGGTCAGCGCCTGATTGCACAGCTTTATGAGGACCGTGCGGCGGGCCGGATTGGGGATGCAACCTTTTATCCGCTGCTCGAGCGGTATGAGCGCAAGACAGATATGCTGGGGCAGCAGATTGCCGCGCTGCAGCCGGATAATGGGGCGGAGAGCTTGCAGCGCCTGCAAGAACGTCTGTGGGCGATGATTCGCCGGTATACGGATGTGGCCGAATTGACGCCATCCCTGCTGTTTGAACTCATCGAGCGAATCGAGGTCGGGCAGGGTACATACGAAAAAACCGAGCAAGGCCGGGTCAAACGGCAGAAAATTGTAATCCATTTCCGTTTTCTGTCCGAACCCTACGAAATCGACTGGATAGAATAAACGGGACGTACCGGCTCAATGGTACGTCCCGTTTGTTTGTGTCCCTTGTGGGGTCAGGTCAGTGCGGTGAAGCCCGTCAGGATTTTTGCGCCCTCCGCGCGGGTGGCGCTGCCCTGCGGGGCGAGCGTGGTCGCGGTGCGGCCATTCAGCAGCCCGATACCGACCGCCCACTGCATGGCTTCCTGCGCATACGCGCTTACCTGCGCGGCATCCGTGTACATGGACAGGTCGGCGCGTGCGCTGGTATCCATGCCGAGGAAGTTGGCGAGCCGGTAGAGCAGCACGGCGGCCTGTTCGCGCGTGACCGAGTCATTCGGCGCGAAGGTTTGGTCGGTGTAGCCGGTCACAAGGCCGTTGGCCCGTGCCCAGTAGACCGGCAGGGCATAATAGGCATTTGCGTCCACATCGGCATAGGGATAGCCGAGGTTGTCGCCCACCTCGGGCTTGCCCGCGAGGTTATAAAGTACCGTGGTCAGCATTGCGCGTGTGACGACCGTATCGGGCGAAAAGGTATACGCGCCCGTGCCGTTCATCAGCCCTTGCTGGACGATTTCGCCCACGCTGTCATAGTACCATGCGGTTTCCGGTACGTCGATGAACAGGCGGCCGTACTCGGTCAGCGTGCAGGTGACGACCGGGCTATCCAGATGGCCGGACAGGGCGGCGATGCATTTGGTCGTTGTCGTGGGTGTGAACGGCCCGGTGTAGGGGGTGCTGGACGTAGTCGGCGTGGAGCCGTCGGTCGTATAGTAAATGGATGCGCCCGCGGTGGCGCACGAGAGCGTCAGCAAGCCGTTTTCGTAGGAAACCGTCGGCGCAGCCGTGGGCGGTATGCCCGCAACGGTTTTGGTCGTCACTGGTGTGCGCGTGCCGTACTGGTCGATGCCGACGACCGTGAATGTCGTGTCCTGCGTGATGGTGATGGGGCCGGTGTATTTCTGGCTGCCGAGGTGCGGAGAAGCGGCGCTGGTCGTGTAATACAGGGTCAGCCCCGTGTCTGTGGTAGAGAATGTGACCGAAACGCCGTTGTCACCCGGTGTGGAGGTGATGGTCGGTGCCGCATACGCGGGCAGGTTGGTACCTTTGTTCGGGGCGCTGGTATATACCGCGCCGTTCTGCGGGGTGATGCCGCGGCGGCGCAGCAGCTCGGCTACCGTGACAAATTCATACCCTTGCGCTTGGAGTGTGTCGATTGCGCGCAGCGCGCCCTGTACACTCGTCTGGTAGATATCATGCGTCAGCACGATTGCGCCGTCGTGCGCGCCCTTGATGATACTGTTATAGACCGTATTCGCATTGCGGTATTTCCAGTCGAGCGGGTCCACGCTCCACAGGATGATGGGCGCGGCAACCGAGCTTTTGACCGCGCCGCCCGTTGCGCCGCCGGGGGTGCGCACCATATCGGTGTACGAGCCGCCCATGCGCTCAAACAGCAGGCTTTCCACACGGCTGACCTCGCTCGAAATGGTCGAAGCGCCGTAGCTGTCGAACGGGATGAGATGCTGATAGGTGTGGTTCGCAAGCTGGTGGCCTTCGTCCCGCATGCGGGTGAGCAGGTCCCTATGATTGACGATGCCATGCGAGCCGTTTGTGCCATTCATGAAGAAGGTCGCTTTGGCGCCGCGGGCTTTCAGCCCATCGAGCAGGGTGGCGGTATAGGCCGAGGGGCCGTCATCAAAGGTGAAGGCAATCAGTTTGGCGCCGGTGTTTGCCGCAACGGGCGTCTCCTCGGCCGCCGCAGCGAGCGGCAGGCAGGGGACGAGCAGGGCAAGCATCAGCAGCAGGGCGGTCAGTCTTTTTTTCATAACGGCCTCCTTTTCAGGGAAAACGTGGGATGTAAGATACCCACATTGTAACTGTTTTCAGCCGCGCCGTCAATCATTCAATGCAGGGCACAAAAAAAGGCCGCCATCCCGGAGGACAGCGGCCCGTTTGATAGGCTTACAGGAAAATATACTTGAGGATGAACAGCACCGCCAGCACATACATGAGCGGGGTGACCTTTTTGCCCTTGCCTGCGGCGAGGTTGAGCAGGACATAGGAGATAACACCCATCGAGATGCCTTCCGAGATGCTGTAAAACAGCGGCATGGAGATGATGGCGAGGTAAGCCGGGATGGCGTCGGTCAGATTGTCCAAATCGAAGCGGATTTCGGAAACCGTGCCGACCATCAGGAAGCCGACCACAATCAGCGCCGGTGCGGTGGCGAAGGAGGGGATGGCCGTGAAGATTGGCGCGAACAGCGTGGAGAACAGGAACAGCACGCCAGTGACCAGTGCGGTCAGGCCGGTGCGGCCGCCGACGGCTACGCCGGAGGCGGACTCGACAAAGGTCGTGGTGGTCGAGGTGCCGAGGATAGCGCCCGCCGAAGTTGCGATTGCGTCGGACAGCAGCGCGGGCTTGATGCCCGGCAGCTTGCCGTCCTTGTCGAGCATGTCCGCCTTGGTGGCAACGCCAATCAGCGTGCCGAGCGTATCAAAGATATCGACGAACAGGAACGAGAAGATGACCACGATGAAGTTGATGATGCCGACCGCGCCGAAATCGACGTTGAAGCACTGGCCGAAGGTCAGACCCAGTTTAGAGAAGTCGGTCATGCCGAAGGCCGGGAACAGGGTGTAGAAGCCCGCTTCCGCGTCCGGCACATACAGGCCGGAAAGCTCACACAGCATGCCGATGATCCACGTCAGCAAAATGCCGAACAGGATAGCGCCATTGACGCGGTGGATATACAGCACCGCCGTGATGAACAGGCCGATGAGCGCGAGCAGCGCGCAGATGCCGGCGGTGTGGAAGTTGTCGGTGAAGCTGGTGATGGTGACGAGCGTGGAGGAGGCGACCGACAGTCCTGCGTTCTGCAAGCCGATAAAGGCGATGAACAGGCCGATGCCGACCGAAACGCCGCGTTTGAGCGTCAGCGGGATGGCGTTGAAGATTGCCTCACGCACGTTGGTCAGCGACAGGACGATGAAAATCAGGCCCTCGACAAAGACCGCGAGCAGCGCGACCTGCCAGCTATAACCGTAACCGGCGACAACGGTGTATGCCATAAAGGCGTTCAGGCCCATGCCGGCGGACAGCGCAAACGGCAGGTTTGCCATAAACGCCATGCAGACCGTGCCGAGGAAGGATGCCAGCGCAGTCGCCAGAAGTACGGCCGTGGTATCCATACCGGTCGAGCCGAGGATGCTCGGGTTGACTGCAAGGATGTATGCCATGGTCATGAATGTGGTGATGCCCGCCATGACCTCGGTGCGGACGGTGGTATGGTTGTCTGTCAGTTTGAACATCTTTTCAAACATGTGTGGTTTCCTTCCCCTTTTATTGTCTCTTTTCCCCCTGGCTCACTTTCCGTCATAGGAAACGACCGTTGCGAGCGGGTAGTCCTGCAAGCGGTCGCGGCCATGCAGCCCCTTCAGCTCGAGCAGGCAAACGATTTTGACTACAGTGGCGCCGAGCGACTCGAGCAGCTTTGCAGCGGCCTCGAGCGTGCCGCCGGTGGCGATGAGGTCGTCAATCAGCACGACGCGCATGCCCGGCTGGATGTCGTCACGGTGTACCTCGATGGAGGCGGTGCCGTACTCCAGCTCATAGGACATGCCGGCGGTCGCACGCGGCAGCTTGCCGACCTTGCGGATGGGGATGAACGGCTTGTGCAGCTTATAGGCGATTGGCATGCCGAACAGGAACCCACGCGATTCCAGTCCCGCGATGACATCAAAGGTTTCCCCCTCCAGCAGCGCGGCCATCTCGTCCACGGACAGCTGCAAGCCGTCCGCGTTGCCGATGACCGTGGTGATGTCCCGGAAAATCACGCCCCGTTCGGGAAAATCCGGGATACTGGTGATATATGGTTCGATTTTGCTCATGTTTCCTCCTTCATGCAGCGCTTTCTCCGCATTCTGTGTGTGGGCTTGTGCCGCCCGCAGGCGACAAATCATACATAACCATTCTAAGAAAAACCGACGCGAATGACAAGAGTTTTATTGCTGGAAATGCGGTGAAGTGCGCCGCTTTTTCGCCCTATACAGATTTGACAGAGGCATTTTTGCACAAATTTGGGAAAAATGTGCGGATTAGCGGTGCGGCAGACGGCATCCGTTTTTGACCCAAGCACATGGATAGGCTCTGCTTGCCGCAGGCATGTGCCCGGCGGAACGCATGGTCGAGCTGAAAGGCGACGCGCGGCAGATAGCCGGCATCCTCAAGCAGTGTGAACAGCGGGAAAAAGATGGCCATGGGCGGCAGCATGACCGATATGACCGTCGCCAGCACGCGCCACAGGCCGTCGACCAGCAGGGAAACGGCAAACGGCGGCAGGCCGAGTGCGGAAAGGGCGGCGGCAAACGGCGTGCTCAGGCCGAGCAGATGCTCGCCCAGCCATTCGCTTGGGACGTTGGCGCCGAATAGGGTGATGTAAAACACAAGCGCGAGCAGGAGCAGCATGAGCGGCAGTCCAAACCGGCGGCTGAGCAGGATGCGGTCGATGCACCGGTCGCGCGCATCTGCGTCAGCGGGGACTTGCACGCAGGTCAGAGCGATTTCTTCCGCGCGCAGCGCGGCGGCGGCGGTCAGCAAATCGTCCAGCTGCTGCGCGGAGACGCCGTCGGGCGGGCGCTCGGAGAGCGCGGCCAGCGCTTCGGCGCGCGTAAGGCCGGAGGCACGCACCGCGTCCTCGATTTCGGCGGGGTAGCGGATGGCGGTAGGGCGGGGGATGATAGCGCCATCCAGCATGCGGCAGACTGTCTGCGTCAGCGTGGGCAGACCGCGGCCGCGCCGCGCCGCGCACGGCACGACTGGTACGCCCAGCTCACGCTCGAGTGCGGGCACGTTGATGCGGATGCGCTTTTTGCGCGCCTCGTCCATCAGGTTCAGGCAGATAACGACATTGGGCAGGATTTCGAGTACTTGCAGTATCAGGATGAGGTTACGCTCCAGACAGGTGGCGTCCGCAACCAGAACGGCGGCGTCCGCTTCGCCCGCGGCGAGAAAATCCCGCGCGACACGCTCCTCCGCCGAGCGGGGGCGCAGCGAATAGGTGCCCGGCAAATCGACCAGCGTCAATTCCCGTCCGTCGCAGTTCATCGTGCCGCGCGCACCGGTTACAGTCTTGCCGCTCCAGTTTCCGGTGTGCTGCCGCGCGCCGGTCAGCGCGTTAAAGACGGTGGATTTGCCGACATTGGGATTGCCCATGAGCGCCACGGTTGGCGTTCGCTCCGCCCCCATCAGGTGTCCACCCCGATTTCGATTTGCGCTGCATCGTCCGCCCGCAGCGCAATGATTGCGCCGCGGATGCGATAGGCCGTCGGGTCGCCCGCCGCGGCGCGCTGGATGCAGGATACCCGTGTGCCCGCCACCAGTCCGAGGTCCTGCAGGCGGCGGCGCATGCCGCCCGACAGATGCAGTGCGCGCACGCGCGCCCGCGTGCCTTCGGGCAGGTCGGACAGCGGGGAAAAGAATTCTTGGTCCATGCAATCATTCCCAGTTTGAAAGATTTTATCCGCATTTCCCGCAGGGAAAGCGGTCATTGCATCCTATGCGGCGACGGGGTGGTGGGTGCGGGCAGTAAAAAAAGCCGGAACCCGAAGGTCCCGGCTTTTGGCATCACTGTGCGCTGGACAGCATCAGCTTGATGCGGTTTTCCTGATTGATTTTGGACGCGCCGGGGTCGTAGTCGACCGCGACGATGTTCGCCTGCGGGTAAACCTCGCGGATTTTGCGAATCATGCCCTTGCCCGCGATGTGGTTGGGCAGACAGCCGAACGGCTGGGTGCAGACGATGTTGGTCACGCCTTCGCTGATAAGCTCCACCATTTCAGCCGGCAGCAGCCAGCCTTCGCCCATCTTGACGCCTTCGCCGATGATGGCGTGCGACTTTTTGCGCACCTCGTCAAACGGCATCGGGGGACGGAAATTGCCGTCCTTTTTCATCAGCTTGATGATATCCGCCTGCTTGCTCAGCAGGAACTGATAGACAAGTTTGTAGATGGCGGCGCGCTTGGCGGAGCGGCCGTACAGGTCGTGGTCGATGACCGAGTTGTAGATGGAATACAGGCAGAAGTCGACCAGACCGGGCAGGACCGGTTCGCAGCCTTCGGAGAGCAGGAACTCTTCCAGCCGGTTGTTGCCGAGCGGGGAGAACTTGACATAGATTTCGCCCACGATACCGACCATCTTCTTTTTCTGCGTTTTGTCCAGACGCAGCTTGCCGAAGGCGGTCAGCACATACTGGTATAGGTGCTTGACCTCGCTGTAGCGCACCATACGGTCGCCCGTAAAGCGCGCGGTGACCGCGTTCATGCAGATTTCGATGGCCTTTTCCGTTGAGCCGGGCACGACTTCGTACGGGCGGCACTGGTTTGCCACCAGCATAATCAAATCACCGATGAGCAGCGCGTAGGCAATCTGGATGAGCATGGTCTTGGTAAGCTTAAAGCCGGGGTTTACGTCCTCTTCCAGACCGGCAAAGTTGAGCGAAATGACCGGGATAAAGCCGTAGCCGTTCTTTTCCAGCGCCTTGCGCATCAGATGGATGTAGTTGGAGGCACGGCAGCCGCCGCCGGTCTGCGGCAGGATGAGCGCAATCTTGTGGATATCGTACTTGCCGGACTCGATGGCGTCCAGCAGCTGGCCGATGACCAGCAGCGCCGGATAGCAGGTGTCGTTGTGCACGTTGCGCAGGCCCTGTTCCGCGATGTTCGGCCCGAAGGTGTTGAGCAGTTCCATGTTATAGCCGAAGTTTTTCATCAGGCGGCACATCAGGCCGAGCTGTACGGGCAGCATATTGGGCACCAGAATGGTGTAGTCCTTGCGCATTTCCTCGGTGAACTGCGCATATTCGTAAGTTTTAGGCGTCGAGTTGTTGTTTTGCAAGTTTTCTGCCCTCCTCTACGGCGGCCAGCATACTGCGGATGCGGATTTTTGCCGCACCGAGGTTGCTGATTTCGTCAATCTTGAGCTGTGTATAGAGTTTGCCGCCATTTTCGCAAATGGCGCGCATTTCGTCGGTGGTGATGGCGTCGATGCCGCAGCCGAACGACACCAGCTGAATCAGCTGTGCGTTTTCCTTTTTGGTGACGTATTTCGCCGCGCCGTACATACGCGAATGATAGGTCCACTGGTTGAGCACGTGCACCTGCGGCGCTTCGGTCAGCTGCCAGACCGCGTCCTCGGACACAATGACCAGTCCGAACGAAGCAATCAGCTGGTCGATGCCGTGGTTGATTTCCGGGTCGACATGGTATGGGCGGCCCGCGATGACCGCGATATCCAATCCGTGCGTGTCGGCATAGGCGATGGCCTTCTGGCCCTCGGCGCGTATCTGCGCGTAATAGTCGGCCAGCTCCTGATAGGCGGCCTTTGCCGCGGCCTCCACCTGCTTTTTCTTGAGCTGCGGGTATTTGCCGCAGAAATATTTTGCCGCGTGCTGGATAAACCGCTTGGAGTCGGCCAGCTCAAAATACGGCATCATAAAGTCAAAGTCGGAAAGCGCTGCGACGTTGGCCTTCAAAAGCTCGGGATAGTACGCCACGACCGGGCAGTTGTAGCAGTTGGTCGCGCGGCCCTCGTCCAGATTGTAGGTCATGCACGGATAGAAAATCGCGTCCACGCCCTTTTCCAGCAGGTTTTCGATATGGCCGTGCATCAGCTTGGCCGGATAGCACACGGTGTCCGATGGGATGGAGTGTTGACCCTTCATATACATATCGCGGGTGGATACGTCGGAAAGGACGGTCTCAAAGCCCAGCGAGCGCAGGAAGGTCGTCCAGAACGGCAGCAGTTCGTAATAGTTGAGGCCAAACGGCAGGCCAATCGTAGCGATTGGAGCCGGATTGCCGGACGGCTCACCGTAGCTTTTGAGTTTATCCAGCTTCCATTTATACAGGTTGGGCAGCTCGGTCTTTTTCACGCCGCCCAGCGGACGCTCGCAGCGGTTGCCCGAGATGAAGCGGCGGCCGCCGCCGAAATCGTTGATGGTCAGGCTGCAATGGTTTTCGCACAGGCCGCAGCGCGCCGTGCGCACGGTATGCGCAAAACCGGCGAGCACATCCGGCCCAATCAGCGAGGTCTGCGCCGGACGGTTGTCCTTGGCGTGCAGCGCCGCGCCATAGGCGCCCATCAGGCCGGAAATCGCCGGACGGGTCACGTCGCGGCCAATCTCCTGCTCGAACGAGCGCAGGATGGCGTCGTTGAGGAACGTGCCGCCCTGCACGACGATGTGCTGGCCGAGGTCGTCCGGCGAGTGCGCGCGGATGACCTTATACAGCGCGTTCTTGACGACCGAAACCGACAGGCCGGCCGAAATCGCGTCGATGCCTGCGCCGTCCTTCTGCGCCTGCTTGACCGAGGAGTTCATAAATACCGTGCAGCGCGAGCCGAGGTCAATGGGGTGCTGGGCGAACAGGCCGAGCTTGCAGAATTCTTCAATCGAGTAGCCCATCGAGCGGGCAAAGGTCTCGATGAACGAGCCGCAGCCCGACGAGCAGGCCTCGTTGAGCGAAATATTGTCGATGCACTTGTTGCGGATTTTGAAGCACTTGATGTCCTGACCGCCGATGTCGATGATAAAGTCAACATCCGGGCAGAAGTGGCGCGCCGCGCGGAAATGCGCGACCGTTTCGACCAGACCGAAATCCACGCCGAAGGCGTTCTGGATGAGCGCTTCGCCGTAGCCCGTGACCGCGCTGGACACGATATGTACGCGGTCGCCGCACAGCTCGTACAGACGGGTGAGCTGTTCGCGGATGACGTCCGCCGGGTTGCCCTTGTTGGACTGGTAGTGATGGAACAGGATTTGGTGGTCCTCGCCAATGAGCACCAGCTTGGTCGTGGTCGAGCCGCAGTCGATGCCGAGATAGGCGTCGCCCTCGTACATGGTGACGTTCTGCGTCATGACATCGTGCACGCCGTGGCGGTGCTTGAATTCCTCGTACTGCGCTTCGTTTTCAAACAGCGGCGGCAGGTAGTTTGCCACCACCGGCGCGCCCGCCGCCTGTTCGAGTGCGTCGAGCAGCGACGAGACGGTATAGGTTTTCTGGGTGTCGCCCGCGTATTCCGCCGCGCCTGCCGCGATGGCGTAGGGGGCGAGGTCGGGGAAATGCGCGTGCGCGTCATCCAGACCGAGCGTTTCCTGAAAACGGTGCTGCAAGCCCTTGAAGAAGAACAGCGGCCCGCCGAGGAACAGCACGTCGCCTTTGATTTCGCGGCCTTGCGCCAGTCCTGCGACCGTCTGGTTGACGACTGCCTGGAAAATGGACGCGGCAACGTCCTCCTTGCGCGCGCCTTCGTTGAGCAGCGGCTGCACATCCGACTTGGCGAACACGCCGCAGCGGGATGCGATGGTGTAGATGCGCTCCGCGCCCTGCGCGAGCTGGTCCAGCTCGGTCGGGGTCACGTCCAGCAGTACGGCCATCTGGTCGATGAAAGCGCCGGTGCCGCCGGCGCACGAGCCGTTCATGCGCTCTTCCAGCT
>NZ_CALWUQ010000022.1 GCF_944384695.1 uncultured Agathobaculum sp.
TCATGGCCCCAGCCACCGGCGCAGTTGACCACAAAGCGGCTTTCGTAGTCGCCGGAGGTGGTGTGCAGCAGGATGGAATCGCCGCGGTCCTCCAGATGGGTGACTGTGCTGCGCAGCCGCAGCTCCACGCCGTTGCGCACGGCGACTTCGGCTTCTGCGATGCACAGGCCCCACGGGTCGATGATGGCGGCGGACGGCGCATACAGCGCCGCACATACGTTTTCCGACAAATTCGGCTCCATTTCGCGCGCGGCGGCGCCGTCCAGCAGCTGTAAGCCGGGCACGCCGTTGCGCTTGCCGTTTTCGTACAGCCGCTCCAGATGCGCGCGCTCCTCCTCGCTGAAAGCGACAACAAACGAGCCGATACGCTTATACTTGACCGAAAGTGACTGGCAAAGCTGCTCCATCATGGCAGAGCCGCGCACATTGAGCGTTGCCATCAGGGTGCCGTATGCCGGGTCATATCCCGCGTGCACCACAGCGCTGTTGGCCTTGGTGGTCCCCATGGCAACGTCGTTTTCCCGCTCCAGGACCAGCACACGCAGCTGATACTGCGAAAGCGTGTAAGCCAGAGACGCGCCGATCACACCGCAGCCGATAATCGTTACATCATACATGCTCTTATCCCCTCCGTCATTGTTTGCAGAAATAAAAAAAGTCAAAACAAACCACCGTACAGCTATCCGTGCACAGAAGTTCGCTTTGACTCATCTCTCCAAGAAAACGAAACAACTTTCAATTTGTAGTTTTACTATAACACAGCCGTTTTTTGATTGCAAGCAAAAGATTTAGCCGGCGGCAATTATATGTGCCACAGCTCGGCGCTGGTCGTGGAGATGGCATGCGCGCCTGCGGACAGGGCGGCCATGATATCCTGCTTGTCTGCCAGCAGGCCGCTTGCGATGATGGGCTGCTGCACTTTTTCGGCCAGACGGGCGAGCACACGCGGCATGGTGCCGGGCAGCAGATCCACGGCGTCGGCATTGGAATTCTGCCGCAGCACATTTTCGAAAGAAAGCGAATCAAACAGGAAAAAACGCTGGATGGTCAGCAGGTCGAGCGCCTTGGCGCGCCGGATGATATTGGGGCGGGTGGAAATGATGCCGTCCGCCTGCGTGTTCTGCGCGATGAAGTTGGCTGCAATGTCCTTGGCCGTCATGCCTTCAATCAGGTCGGCGTGCACAAACGCCATTTTGCCGCGCTGCTTGACACGGGCAACCAGCTGGTCGATGTTGAGGATGCTGCCATACAGGAAAAAGACAATGGCGCAGTCGCTTTCCAGTGCCTGTTCCAATCCCTCATCGTTTTTCAGCGCGGCAATAATCGGGGAGTCCTGTAATGCCTGCACAAAGTCGGTTTGCTTGCGTGTCATAAATGAAGCCTCCTACAATAGCAAGCGTCAGACTGCCAATCCGTGTGACAGGCAATCCGACGACAATTTTGTTTATTATTTTCACTTTAGTATATTCGCTTTTATTTTTCAATGGGCAAATATCATTTTGGGTAAATTATATAAAAATTTCGCATAATTTATGTTAAATTAGTGAAAAAAGTCATTTTCACATAAATTTGACTTGCCAGACCGGGAGAGTCATGCTACACTTTAGGTAAATCAAGAATATGTTGCTTGCAGAGAACAGAGCCAAGGTAACAAGAAACTCTCGTGTGAAAGTGCAGGGAGGAATAGCTGTTACGCTTGGTTTTTTTATTGCTTGCAAAACGTTTGAGGTATCAGCAAATTCAGGTGACGGGGGTTGATAAACAGGTTTGACGGATTGTTATACTTTGGCAGCTAAGAAAAAGGGGTGGAATACTTCATGTTCAAAATGCTCAATCCAAAGCGATTCTATCATGCGGTAGGAAAGCGAAAGTTTCTGGAATTTATTCTGTTTGCCGTGTTCATTTTGTTCTTTTACGGGCCTATCCTCAATATGTTGATGCTGGCCTTTGCCAATGAATATACGGCGCCGAATATTCTCCCACAGGAATGGGGGTTCAAGTGGTGGGAATATGTATTCAGTCAGGATAGTCTGGTTTCTTCTATTGTGCAGTCGTTTATCGTGGCGATTATCACAACGGTGGTTTCCATGATTTTCTGCATTCCGGCTGCTTATTCTATCGCGCGATTCAAATATCGCGGCCGCAAGCTGTTTATGCTGTCGTTCCTGCTGACCAATGCGTTTCCGAAACTCGGTATCTATACGTCGATTGCCGTGCTGTTCTATAAGTACAACCTGATGGGCACATATACCGGCGTTATCATCATCCATATGATCAATTCCATGATGTTCATGGTTTGGCTGCCGGCCAGCGCGTTCAGCGCGGTGCACCGTCAGCAGGAGGAGGCCGCGCGCGACGTTGGCGCGGGTCCCATCCGCACCTTCTTTAAGGTGACGCTGCCCATGGCGGTGCCCGGCATCGCGGTTGCAACGCTTTATACCTTCCTCGGTTCGATGGAGGAAGCGCAGGGCACCATGCTCGTCGGTATGGCAAAGGTGCAGACCATGCCGGTTGCGATGTACGGCATCGTGCTGGATTCGTCTGCCGTCCAGATTGGCGCGGTGTTTGCCATCCTGCTGATCATACCATCCGCCGTCCTGATTTTTGCAATGCGCAAGTATATCGGGCCGAACGCCATTGCGGGCGGATTTAAGATGAAATAAGAGTGGAACAAGATTGGGAGGAAGATGAAATCCATGAGTGAGCGCAAAATCAAGTTGCAAATCAAGGATATGACCAAAAAGTACGACAACGGCGACGGCGTCGAACACATCAATCTGGATATTTACGAAGGCGAGATTGTGACCTTCCTCGGGCCGTCCGGCTGCGGCAAGACCACTATCCTGCGTACCATCGGCGGTTTTCTGGACGTGACCAGCGGCGACATCACCATTGACGGACAGTCCATCATCGGCCTGCCGCCCGAGAAGCGGCCGACCGCAATGGTGTTCCAGAGCTATAACCTGTGGCCGCATATGACCATTTACGAAAATCTGGCGTTTGGCCTGAAGCTGCGCAAGATTCCGAAAGCGACCATTGAAAAGGACATCAAGGAGATTCTTGCGCTGGTCTCGATGAGCGGCTGCGAGAAAAAGTACCCCAGCCAGCTGTCCGGCGGCCAACAGCAGCGTATCGCCATCGCGCGTTCCCTGCTGCTCAAGCCCTCCCTGCTGCTGCTGGATGAGCCGTTCTCCGCGCTCGATGCGAAAATTCGCCAGCAGATGCGCGAAGAGCTGAAGAAAATCCAGAGCGATTTGGGGATTACAGTCGTATTCGTTACGCACGACCAGGAGGAAGCCATGGCGCTGTCCCACCGCATCGTGGTTATGAACAAGGGCAAATTCGAGCAGGTCGGCACTCCGACCGAGATTTACGATCAGCCCAAGACCCGCCACGTCGCCGGCTTTATCGGTGAGATGAATTTCATCGAAAAGGACGGCAAGACGATTGCGGTGCGCCCGGAGGATGTAACCGTGACCGAGGCCGGCAAGGGCGAGGTCAACGGCATCGTGCGTACCATCATGGTGCTCGGACACTACGTGGTCGTCACCGTGCAGCACGGGGATACGGTTATCAAGTGCTTTGTCGACCGCGAGCTGAGCGAAAAGCTCCAGAGCGGCGATGAAATCGGCCTGTCGATTGGCAAGCACTGCGTATTCTAATTTTCGGTAAACAGCGCTTGAGCGCGGGCCTTGCATCGCGCAGCGCTGCTTATATCGCACCCATTCAAGAAATTGAGAGAGAGAAGGAGAATGAAAAATGAAAATGAAACGTTTCTGTTCCATGCTGCTGGCAGGCGCCCTGATGGCGACTGTGCTGACCGGTTGCGGCGGCGGCAGCGACTCCGGCACCTCTGAGGGCGGCAAGACCACGGTGACCTTGTGGGCAACCGGCTCGGATAATGTGCGCACCATTTTTGAAACATTGACCAAGGACTTCAATGAGAACTCCGAATATGCGGGTCAGTACGAGGCTGAGCTGCAGTTTATGCTGTCCGGTACGGGCGCACAGACGCTGGCCGATATGGTCGCGGCAGCGGCCAAGGCCAACCAGACCGATACCGATTATGACCTTATCGACCTGAGCGGCGACGACCTGTCCAAGATTATTTCTCAGATTGGCGAGGAATCCTTCGTCAAGCTCGATGATACCAAGATTCCGAATGCGGCATCCGTGGAGGCTGAGAGCACGGTCGCAACCGATTATGTGCAGCCGTACCGTGGCACGACCGTTATCCTCGCGTATGACTCCGAAGCAGTTCCGAATCCGCCCAAGACCATGGACGAGCTGGTTGAGTGGATTAAGGCCAATCCGGGCCGCTTCGCGTACAACACCCCGGGCACCGGCGGCGCAGGCGACTCCTTCGTGCGCACCGCGGTTTACAACTTCATGCCGGAAGAGGCCATCACCTCGGACGACCCGAAGTGGGAAGAGCAGTGGGACGAAGGCTTTGAGTTCCTCGCTTCCATCCATCCGTACATGTATCAGTCCGGCGGCTCCGTTGTTTACCCCAACAAGAATCAGGGCACGCTCGACCTGCTCAATCAGGGCGAAATCGACATGTGCATCAACTGGGCCGACATGGTGCTGAGCCAGCGTGCACAGGGCGCTATCAAGGACACCATCAAGATCACCCAGATTGAGCCTGCGCTGACTGGCTCGCTCCAGACGCTGGCGATCCCGACCTTTGGCTCCAACGAGGACGGCGCATATGCGTTTATTGATTACATGCTGTCCCCGGAAGCACAGCAGATCATGGTAGAGCAGATGGCGGCTATCCCGCTTATCGACACCGAGGGCATGGATATGACCGGTTATGAGGACCTGCAGGACCTGGATGTTTCCAATTTCCGCATTATGTCCATCGGCGATCTGGCCACGGACTTCAACGAGCGTTGGGATAACGAAATCGGCACGCTCGGCTAACGCCCAAACCTGAAAAAGAGGGGATAAACATGAGTAAAAGCCTGAAGCAGAAGCTGGTCGCGTATGCTTTGGTTCTGCCGGCCTTTCTGGTCGTTATGCTGACGGTCGCCTACCCAATCATCTCGGCGGTGATCCAGAGCTTTCAGGATGAGGAAACGGGTGCGTTCACTTGGGACAACTACCTGTATTTCTTCACCGAGCCTGCGCAGCAGCAGAATATTCTGTACACACTTTATGTTGTTATTATGACGGTTATCATCGCGATTGTGGTCGCGTATCTGCTTGCGCTGTACCTGCGCTTCGTGCATTCAGGTTTTGCCAAGAGCATCGGAACGCTGTATTTGCTGCCCCGTTTTGTGCCGGCCATGTGCGCGGTATACGCGATGATTACCATCATCCGCGATTCCGGTCTCATCAACCGTATCGGCGCGCTGTTTGGCGTGGATATCCAGCTCGGCCTGATGTATCATGCCAACGGTCTGATTCTGATGA
Organism: uncultured Agathobaculum sp.; assembly: GCF_944384695.1. Classification (GTDB taxonomy): domain Bacteria; phylum Bacillota; class Clostridia; order Oscillospirales; family Butyricicoccaceae; genus Agathobaculum. The sequence goes on from NZ_CALWUQ010000022.1 coordinate 5,419, forward strand.
ACCTGTGGTTTAACATCCCGTTTGCGGCGCTGATGATTACCGCAGGTCTGGGCGCGATTCCGGACTCCATCATCGAAGGCGCGCGCGACGTGGGTGCGGGCAAGATTAAAACGTTCACGTCGATGATTCTGCCGCTGTCGCTCAAGGATGTTGTCATTGCGGCAACCTTCGTGTTCATGAGCAACGTCGGTTCGTTCACCACCCCGTACTTGATGGGCGGCAACTCCCCGAAGATGCTGGGCATCGCGCTGTTCGACCAGTTCAATAAGTATCTGGCGTACAACCGCTCGGCGGCGCTGTCGGTTATTATGTTCCTGATTTGTTCGGTTTCCGCAGGCGTGTATATTTATACCAACCTGAAGGAAAAAGACTGGGAATAAGTGTTTGCAAAAGAAGAGGAACCGCCGTGTTCCTCTTCTTTTCGTGTGTTTGATTGAAAAGATAGGAGAACTGGGATGGAACAGACAACAAAGATTACCGCGCACTCGGGTGCGGCGCACACGGCGGACAATTCACTGGATTTTGTGCGGTATGCGCTCGGACTGGCGGTGGATGCGCTCGAAGTCGACGTGCGCCGCCGTGCGGACGGGGTGCTGGCGCTCGGACACGATGCCGCAGATGCGCAGTCCCCGACGCTGGAAGAGGTATTTGCACTGGTGGCGGCGCATCCGTCCATGTGCATCAACTGCGACTTGAAGATGCCCGGATTGGAGCGGGAGGTCGCGGCGCTCGCGCAGCAGGCGGGCCTTGCCGGGCGGCTGATTTTCTCGGGCACAGTCGATGCCGCGGCCTGCGCCGCCGACCCCGTGCTGCATGAACAGGCGGAAATTTACCTGAACATTGAGGAGTATGTGCCGGATTTGTATGAAAACTATCGCAATATACCGGACTTTGAGTTGCAGGCCGCCGCTGCAATCACGGCGGTGTGCAAGCAGTACGGTGTGCGGACCGTGAACATGTATCAGGCGCTGGTCACCCGCCGGTTTGTGCGCGCGCTGGCGCAGGAGGGGCTGGAGCTGTCCGCGTGGACGGTCAATGACGAAAGTGAGCTGCAATGGTTCTTGGCAAACGGCGTGCGCAACATCACCACGCGGGAGCCGTCTCTGGCGCTTGCGCTGCGTGACCGGCAGACGCAGGCGTGATGCGGAAAACTGCGCTATATCGGTGCCGAAATTCTGCGTCGGATATGATGCAGGATGCCCATTGCATTTTCCTTTTCGCAGCGCTATAATAACGATGTGCAGAGAATTGTTGAGCAAGCACATGTCCGTCGGCTGATTGGCGTGACATGTGCTTTTTTAATGGAGCAAAAGGGGAGAAATACTATGAAAAAACCTATTTTACTGGCACACCGCGGTTTTTCCGGCAATTATCCGGAAAACAGTCCGCTTGCATTCCAGATGGCGGTGGAAAAGACCGCGGCGGACGGCTTTGAAAGCGATGTCCACATCACCAAGGACGGCAAGCTGATTATCTTCCACGATGCCACGCTGGAGCGCACCTCCAACGGTACGGGTTATATCAAGGACCACACCTATGAAGAGCTGCTCGCACTGGACATCGGCGCATGGAAGTCACCGGAGTTTGCCGGTCAGCACATCTGGACGTTTGACGAGCTGCTGGACTTCTGTGACCAGACCCACATGCTGCTCAATATGGAGCTGAAAAACTACGAGGTGTTCTACGAAGGTCTGGAGCAGCGCGTCATCGACGCGATTTGCGCGCATAAGATGCAGGACCGTGTGTTCGTTTCCTCCTTCAACCATATTTCCATGCAGAATTTCAAGAACCTCTGCCCGGATATCAAGACCGGCCTGCTGTATGACAAGCCGTATCTTGAGATTGGCGAGTATATCAAGCGCTCCAACGCGGACAATATGCACCCGCGCTACATGCTGCTGCAATACCAGCCCGAGCTGGTCGATTTGTATCACAGCCGCGGCATGGGGGTCAACACCTGGACGGTCAATGACGAGGAAAACATGCGCGACATGATTGCGCGCGGTGTGGACTGCATCATTTCCAACTATCCGGATCTGCTCTGCAAGGTTGCGGACGAGATGTGCGATTGAGCTTTCAACTGACAAAACGGCAGCGGGCCGCTCTCCGTCGGGAGAGCGGCCCGCTTTGCTTTGAACCGGGCTGGCGTTTGCAAAAATGCACGGTGCAATCGACAACTCCGGCAATCCTGTGGTATGATAATAAAGCCCCAAAGGGATGCAGTCCACAGCACGGAGGTGAAAGGGTATGCATGTGATTGTTTGTCTGGATGACAAGGACGGGATGCTGTTCAACCATCGGCGGCAAAGTCAGGACCGTGTTCTGCGCAGGCATATCCTTTCCTTGTGCGGCGCACGGGCGTTATGGCTGAATGCGTATTCCGCCGGGCAGTTTACGGAAAACGAGCGCGCCCGCCTGCATATTGATGACCGGTTCCTTGCGTTGGCAGGGGAGGGAGACTATTGCTTTGTCGAAAATCAGGAGGTTGAGCCGTTTCTGGATAGGATAGAGGACTTTATCCTGTTTCGTTGGAACCGCATCTATCCGGCGGACCGGTATTTTGACCGGTCGCTGCTGGACCGTGGCTGGGGCTTGCGGGAAACCGAAGAGTTCGCCGGCTCCTCGCATGCAAAAATCACAAAGGAAGTATACGAAAAATGCAAAGAATCATGAAAAAAGTTGTGCCGGTGCTGCTGTGTATCCAGCTTTTGCTTTCCGGCTGCGCGATGCTGCGGCCGCAGCAGGCCGTTTCCTTGGAGGACATTCCGGCGTACAGCGGCGAACCGTATGTGGAGATTGACGGCAATGTGCCGGACTTTGCGGAAGAGGACCGGGTCGCGGAATTCTTTGAGAGCTACGCCCCGCTGGACAGTCTGGGGCGGTGCGGCACGGCCTATGCCTGCATTTCCACCGATTTGATGCCGACCGAGGAGCGCGGCTCGATTGGGCAGGTCAAGCCGTCCGGCTGGCAGACGGTCAAATATGATTTCGTGGATGGAAAGTATCTGTATAACCGCTGCCATTTGATTGGGTATCAGTTGACGGCGGAAAATGCCAACGAGGAGAACCTCATTACCGGCACGCGGTATTTCAATGTAGAAGGCATGCTCCCGTTTGAAAATATGGTGGCCGATTACATCAAGGAGACCGGAAACCACGTGTTGTACCGCGTGACGCCTGTTTTCGAGGGGGATAACCTTGTCGCCTCCGGTGTGCAGATGGAAGCCCTTTCGGTAGAGGACGAGGGGGATGGCATCTGTTATAACGTATATTGTTATAATGTGCAGCCTGGCGTGGAAATCGACTATGCGACCGGAGAAAGCCGCGAAGCGGACGCGGGACAGACGGATGGCGCGGCGGAGACGCAGGAATATGTGCTCAACACCGCCTCAAAGAAAATCCATCTGCCGGATTGCGCCAGCGTGGACAGCATAGGGGAAAAGAATAAGGAAACCTATACCGGAAGCTATGCGGATTTGCTGGCGCAGGGGTATACACCCTGCGGCAACTGTTTGGGAAAATAGCTTGTGTTTTTGGAAGGAAAAAGCCGCTTCTCTGCTATTTGGCGCAGAGAAGCGGCTTTCGCTTTATGGGTTCGTATGTATCGGTCAGGCGGTCGGTTCTTCGCAGGTCTCATGCTCGATGATTTTAATGAGCGTTACATGACGGTCATCGGCATCCTGCACGACAAAATCCAGATTTTTATAGGTAAGCGTTTCGCCCTGTCTGGGGATATGTTCGAGCTGGTCAATCATCCAGCCGTTGACCGTGGTATAGCTGTCCGCTACCTCGTCGTCCTCATAGCCGAAGTTGGTCAGCACATCCTCAAAATCGGCGGCGCCGCGCGCCAGATACTCATGGTTTCCGGTCTTCCAGCATTGCTCAACGACGCGGTCGTGTTCGTCCCAAATTTCACCGACCAGTTCTTCCAGCACATCCTCCAGCGTCACAATGCCCAGCGTGCCGCCGTATTCATCCGCGACCACTGCCATATGCGATTTGCTTTTTTGCAGCATCTTGAGCAATTCACCGATTTTCATGGTTTTGGCAACAAAAATCGGCGGCTTGACGATGACATCAATCGACCGGTTGGAGGGGGCCACTTCATTATAGAAGTCTTTTTCGTGAATGATGCCGATGATATTGTCAATGGAATCGCGGTAAACCGGCAAGCGGGAAAAACCGGTCTCCTTGAACAGCTGGGCAATCGTCTGATTGTCGGTATCCTCCGAGATGCCGACAATGTTGACGCGCGGCGTGAAGATTTCCACAACCTCCACGTCGCTGAATTCGATTGCACTGCGAATCAAATCGCCTTCCTGCTCGTCGATGCCGCCTTCGCTTTCGGCTTCATCGACCATGGTCAGCAGCTCTTCTTCCGAGATGGAGGTATCTTCCGAGGTCTTGAAAATAAGTGAAAGCAGCTTTTTCCACTGGACAAACAGAAAGTTGACCGGCGTGAGAATGTAAATCAGAACCTGAATAATCGGCGCGGAAAAGCGGGCAAACAGCTCCGGCGATTCCTTTGCCAAGGTTTTGGGGGAGATTTCGCCAAAAATCAGCACGACAATGGTGGTGACGATGGTGGAAAGGGTGGGGCCGGTCTCCTCACCCGCCCAACGGATGAACAATACCGTTGCAACGGATGCGGATGCGATATTGACGATGTTGTTGCCGATGAGAATGGTGGACAGCAATTTGTCATACTGGTCGGAGAGCCGCAGCACCAAAGCCGCCCGCTTGTCGCCTTTTTCGGCAAGGCTTTTGACGCGGATGCGGTTGAGCGAGGAAAAAGCGGTCTCCGTAGAGGAGAAAAACGCCGACATAATAAGGCAGGCGACAATGATAATGATACCTACTGATGTGTTCATGATGTGTTCCTTTCGAAGTGTTTTTTGAGTGCAGCCGGTATCGGCGCTATTCTAAAAAAACTTCGCTTGGACGGAACAGTAATCGGCCCGCAGGATCAGGGTCAGACATAGAAACTGAATTCCACCTTTCTTGTGTAAATCGTGACAAGTTAATGTTGTATATTATACAGAATTTGATGCATTTCGTCAAGATGGCTTGCGTTGGATTCGCCAATGGAGGGTTCGGCCGGAGCGCGCTTTTATTTCAGCTTTTCGCTGTTGGCAAAGCGGAAAACGGTCATGAACAGGATTTTGATGTCCAGCAAAAACGTCCAGTTTTCGATATAATACAGGTCGTGCTCGATGCGACCCTGAATCGAGGTATCGCCGCGGAAGCCGTTGACCTGCGCCCAGCCGGTGATGCCGGGGCGCACTTGATGCTTGACCATATAAAGCGGGATTTCCTCTTTGAACTGGTTGACGAAAAAGGGAAGCTCCGGACGTGGGCCGACCAGACTCATATCCCCTTTGAGCACATTGAAGAACTGCGGCAGCTCGTCAATGGAGAATTTCCGGATAAAAGAGCCGAATTTGGTTTTGCGGGGGTCTGCGTTTGTGCTCCAGCCGGTGGTTTGTCTGTCGTTGACCCGCATGGAGCGGAATTTATACATGTAAAAATTCTGTTTGTTCAGTCCCACCCGTTCCTGTTTGAATAAGATGGGGCCGGGGGAGGACAGCTTGACGCCGACCGCCGCAAACAGCATGAGCGGCGAAGTGAGCAGAATGAGCAGCAGGGAGCCGATGATGTCCATGGTGCGTTTGAGGAAAGCGTTGCCGATGTTGTCGAGCGGGATGTGGCGGATGTTGACCAAGGCGATGCCGCCCACCTCGTCATACACCGGATGGGAGGGCATAAAGCGGCTGTAAAAGGGGATGAGCGACACTTTGACGCCGTGTTTCTCACTGTTTACGATGATGTCCTGCAAATAGGGATATTCTTCCGCTTCCAACGCGATAACTACCTCGTCCGGGTTGATGCGGTCGAGCACATGGGAGAGGGCTTCGTAGCTGCCAAGATAGGAAATGCCCGGCAGACGGTCGCGGGGGCCGAGATAAGAGTCGATGCAGAAGCCCAGCGTGCGGTCCTGATGGATTGCCTGATAATAGGTGCGCGCCTGTTCGCCGCATCCGATGAGCAGCACATGCTTGAGATTATAGCCTTTTTCGCGGAGGGTGCGCAGGATGCGCCGCAAAAACCAGCGCTTGAAGGTGATAAACAGCGTGGCCAAAGCAAAGAAGATGAACAGCGTCCAGCGGGAAAGATGAAATTCTTTGAACACAAAGAAGAACGCAAGCATCAACCCGAACAGGATGATATTGCAGCGGAGCAAAAGGCTGAATTCGGTTAAAAAGTTTTTGGCGCGGAATGAATCGTATAGCCCCATCAGGCTGTATACAAACCACAGAAGCGGAATGATGCAAACGGTTGCATACAGGTAATAGGAAAGTCCGATGTGGCCGGGCTCGCCCTGAAAAAGCATAAAGCGGATAAAATAGGCCAGCAGCATGCAGGGGAATAAAAGCAGCACATCGGTCAGGCCATTGATCTGGTTGAGTGTTTTTTGGTTTTCTTTGATCACCGGTCAATCCTCCCAAACGAATGGATTGCTTTTATTCTACCATATCTGATTGCAATATTCTACAGAAGAACCACTCTTAACTTGACAAAAAGTGTGGTATGCGGTAATATTTTAATCGAATATAGAATCAGGACGCGGGTGGGAACAATCGCCTGCGTTTTCTTTTGGAGGCGTGTCGCTATGAGAGCGGGAGAGAAGATACTGTATGTTGCCTCATCGTTTGGACACCTTGCATCCTTTCATCAGCCGTACCTGCAATGGTTTGCACGCCAAGGGTACGAAGTGCATGCGGCTGCGGGCGGCACCCCTTGCGATTTGGAGGGGGTGAGCCGCTATATTCCGCTGCCGTTTGAAAAAAGCATGTTTTCCCCCAAAAATCTGGCGGCCCTGTGGGCGCTATACAGGCTGATGCGAACAGAGCACTATCGTATGATTAGCCTGCACACGTCTTTGGCGGCGTTTTTTGCGCGGCTGGCGGTTTTTCCGTTGGGAAAGCGCAGGCCATGCGTGCTCAACACCGTACACGGCTATCTGTTTGATGCCAAGACCGGGCGGAGCAAACGTACGCTGCTTTTGGGGGCCGAACGGCTGACGGCGCCGGTGACCGACTGGCTGCTGACCATGAACCGGCAGGATGCGGATATCGCCCGGCAATATGGCTTGGGCAAACATCAAGTGTTCACCAAGGGCATGGGCGTGGATTTCACACGCTTTACACCGCCGAAGCCCGGCCAGCGGGAGGAGCTGCGGCGCAAGCTGGGGCTCAAGCCGTCCGACTTGGTCTTGATTTACGCGGCGGAGTTCTCCAAACGGAAGAATCAGGCGATGCTGATTGAGACCATGCGGAGCCTGCCGGAGCAGGTTGTATTGCTGCTGCCGGGGCGGGGCGACCTGCGGGAAGCGTGCCGGATGCAGGCGGGAAAGGCCGGGCTGACGGACCGCGTGCGGTTTCCAGGCTTTGTGCAGGATATGGAAAATTGGTATCGCGCATCGGATATCTGCGTGTCGTCCAGCCGGATTGAGGGTCTGCCGTTCAATCTGATGGAGGCGATGGCCTGCGGCCTGCCGGTCGTTGCCAGCGATATCAAAGGCCATCAGGATTTGATACAGGCAGGCGAAAACGGCCTGCTTTACCCGTTTGGGGATGCGGGGGCGTTTGCAAACGCGGTGCGGCGCATGCAGGATACAAAGGTGCGCCAACGCATGGGCGAGGCTGCCAGGGATTCCGTACAGCAGTTTGATATCGTGAAGGTCTTTCCTGAATTGACGGCGCTGTATGAAAACGCGGCAAAGGACTTTCGCTGAAAAAGATTGTATTATATAATAAGGTATCAATGAAAAAAACGCTGCGGCAGGCGGCAGCGTGAAGGAGGTCACTCAAATATGAAAGGGAAAACAGTGCAACCGGTAAAGACAGAGCGATGGTGGCTGTATATCATCGCGGCTATCACGATATTTTTCGTGCTGAGCTTTGATAACAACGGCTCCTACTATACGCAGAAAATGGTCGGTTTTCTGGGGACGGTAGCGGTTTTGTGCATCCTGCTGTTTGCGGATAAGCAGCGGGTCAAGCGATTGCTGACGCCGCCGGCCTTTGCGGTATTTGCCTATATGCTTCTGGCGGGCATTTCGACGCTTTATGCGCGCTCCGGTAAATTTGCGATTGCCGAGTTCGCTTGCCTGTTGGCGGCGTTTGCGGTATTTATGGTCATCGTCCTGTATGCGCAGGACAGCAAAACCGCGTTCCGCCGCACGGCGGCCGTTCTGGCATGCGCTGCGGCACCTGTGGGCGTGCTTTCGATTGACGCGGCATCCTGCAATATCCTGATGCGCCCCTTCCGGGTGCTGATGGAAGCCGTGGGGGCGGGCTATGGCAACACCGGCTCGTATTTCTATTCCCGTCTGAACACGATTTTTGGCAACCCGAATATTTACGCCGGCCTGATGTCGGTTGCCTGCCTGCTCTCGCTGTGGCTGGTGCTGACGGCGGAAAGCCGAAAGCAGAAAATCCTGTGCACCATCCTGCTGATGGTCAATGCAGTATCCTATCTGCTGGCGTTCTCCATGGGTTCGCTCGGCGTATTTGTGGTGGCTTGTCTGCTGATGCTGGCGCTCAGCCCCAAAGAGCAGCGCACCGGCCTGTTCCTTCTGCTGGTGCAGACGGCGGTGGTTGCGCTGGTGGTCGGCGCGGTATCGGTCAAGGGCTTTGGCGATGCCGTGACGGGTTCGCCGCTCCCGATGCTCATGCTGGTGGTGGGCTGCGCGGCGGCCTGTGCGCTCGAGGTATTCGTGCGCGATAAGGTATCGGCGGCGCTGGCCGGCAAGGGCAAAATGCTGCTGGCCGTTATCGCGGGCATTATTGTTGTGATGGCGGTGTATCTGGTGGCTGCGCTTTCCGTCACCGGTACCTATACTTTCGGCACGGAGGGCGATTTCCGCCGTACGGCTGACCTCGGTGCAGGGGAATACACCTTGACGATTGACGCAAGCGCGCCGGTAAGCGTGCGCGTGGCTTACAAAAACACCAATAACCTGATTCAGAATAATGAAACGGATTTGGTCAAAGGCACTTCGGATGCACCGGTCACCTTTTCGGTTCCGGAGGACAGCGAACTGGTATTTTTCTACTTTTCGTGCAGCCAGCCGGGGGTAACGATGAACAGCGCCACATATGACGGCGCGGCGAGCGGCAGCATCAAGCTGGGCTATAAGCTGCTGCCTGCCTTTATTGCTGACCGTATTCAGGACTTATCCGCCAATGGTAACGTGGTGCAGCGTCGTGTGTATTGGCAGGACGCCATCAAGCTCTGGCAGACGGCGCCTGTTTTCGGCCGCGGTCTCGGCGGTTTTGAAAACGGCATCGTGTCCGTGCAGGATTATTATTATGAAACCAAATATGCGCATAACCATTATGTAGAAGCATTGTGTGACCTCGGCGTGCTGGGATTGGCGGCATTTCTGGCAATGCTGGGCACAGCCGTTTGGGCGTTGGTCAAGAGCCGCAAGGAAAAGCCGCTCATGGTGATGCTGCTGGCAGCCTGCGTGGTGCAGATGTTTGGTCAGGCAATCAGCGATGTGATTTGGTCGGTCGGCGGCTGTCTGCCGATGTTCTTTGCAGTGCTGGCAATGATAACCTTATATTGCGGCGACTGCCTGCGTCTGAAAGTGCCGGAAAGCAGCAAGGGCGGCGCGGTACGCTGGCCGGTGGCGGCGGTATCGGCTGTGTTTATCGTGCTGATTGGCTTGAACCTGATAGCACAGAGCATTTTTTACGGCAACAGCCTGACGCTGGACAACCTGAAAACCTGTGCGTCGATTGATTTGTTTGAGAAAAACGACTATAAGCTGTCTTATCTGCTATCCGGCGGCAATGAGGAGGGGGTAGCGGACCAGTACGCCGCCGATTTGGCTGCGGTGGAATCCAACTCCATCACCATTCCGCTGGCGCAGTATTATGCAGCAACCGGACAGGTGTCCAATGCGCTGGATACGATGGACAAAGGCTCGGACTACATGCGCGCGGATGCGGAAGTATGGCAGCAGATGTTTGACGTCTATGAATCCATCATTGACCCAATCGGTCAGTTCAACGCGGTGCAGCTGCTGTCGGATGACAGTTATGTGCAGCGCATGGTGGCGGGTTACGAAAAACTCAGGGCGGTCAACGCAGACCAATTGGATGAGGTTTTGCTGACAGCGAAAAACAATGCATTTTTGAACAAGCTGCTGGCAGTGGCCGCGCTGGAGCCGTATACCCAGACGGATGCATTGGATATTTTCTCCAATCTCGGCTTGGACACGGCAGCTGCGCCGGATGTCAACAGCGACGGCGTGCCGGATTGTGCGACGGTACAGGAGGGTGAGGTCGTCTGGAATGGCGACGACTCGTTTACGGCACAAACCGACTGCTTGGTTTCCTTCAGCACAGTGCTGCAAAATGAAGGCATGTATCGCCTGACCGTGCAGAGCAGTGACCTGACCGGCATCACGGAAAGCTATATCGGCAGCGGCGATGTGGCACTCGACCCGGCAACGGGCGCAAGCGAGCCGGCGCAGGAACTGGGCGGCGGCTCTGAGAGCAGCGTTTCCGTGCGTGTAAAAGCGGGCACGACCGTGGAGAGGGTGACCTATAACCGCGAATAACGGTCATCTATTGCAATTGTTGCAATATTACACCCGTGTTACATTCGCGTCACTTTGCTTGACCCTCAAAAAAACCTATGGTATTATAATTTTCGAAAAGAGCACAACGCTCAAAAAATTTAAGGAGGAAAAACCCCATGAAGAATCTTAAAAAGGTTCTCGCACTGGTGCTGGCGTTCGCTTGCGCGTTCACCATGTTTGCTGGTGCGGCATTCACGGATTCGGCTGACATTGAGCAGACCGAGGCCGTAGAAATGCTCTCTGCGTTGGGTGTCATCAATGGTTACACTGATGGCTCTTTCAAGCCCAACGACACGATCTCTCGCGCGGAAGCTGCGAAGATGATCTACACCATCTGGAACGGCGGCAATGACAACGCGGCTGCTTTTGAAGGCAAGTCCGTTTTCACCGACGTTTACTCCGGCCACTGGGCAGAAGGCTACATCAACTTCTGCTACACCAATGGCATCATCAATGGTAAGGGCAACAGCCAGTTCGCTCCGGACGACAAGGTTACCGGCACTGAGTTGGCTAAGATGCTCCTCATCTGCATGGGCTATCAGGCTGACAAGTCCGGCCTGACCGGCACTGGCTACAGCCAGCGCACCAACGCTCTGGCTTCTCAGAACGGCCTGTACGATGATGTAACTGCTGCTGTTGCGCAGGCTATGCCGCGTCAGTACGCTGCTCAGATCATGTACAACGCTCTGAAGGCTGACACTGTTAAGTGGAGCACCGATGCGAATGCGTACGAGAAGGTTACCACCACTGCTATGGTTGGTCATATGAATGATGACGGCACCATTAGCTTTACTTCTACCACCGTTAACGAAACCATGGGCAATAAGTGCATGGATCTGGTTACCGATGAGAGGATTCTGCTGACTCAGGTTGATCAGGAAGAGGGTCGTACCACCTACAATCTGAACAACGGCGCTTACACCCGCGTTGCTACCGATTACAGCGACCTGATTGGCCAGCGTGTCAACGTTATGCACAAGGAAAATGACACCTCCAAGGTTTACGGTGTATACGCTTACGAGGATTCCAAGGTTGTAGCTACCGGTTATGTTGGTCAGCTCGAGACCGTTGCTGGCGGCGAGAAGGTTAAGCTGGCCGGCACCGAGTACAAGGTAGAGGATGCTGCTGGCAATCTGAACAATGCTGCTACTATCGTTTACAACCTGAACAAGGACACTGTTGCTACCGACAGCCTGTCTGCTCTGGCTGCTACGGTTGTTGGCACGGCACGCAACCGCAATGCTGCTGCCAGCGAGATCAAGCTGATTGATAACAACGGCAACGGTAAGGTTGACACTGCTGTTCTGACTCCGGTTGAGATTGGTCAGGTTAACTCTGTAACCGCTACCTCTGTCACCATGGACAACAGCATTGGCACCAAGAAGTTCGCTGACGACACCATCTATGATGGCATCGCTAAGGACGACTATGTACGTGTAATCGGCGACGATTATGTTTCTGCCGGCGGCAACCACGTTGAGAAGCTTGACGTGATCAACGCTAAGGTAGAAGGCACTCGTACCGGTGAGGCTAAGGTTGACGGCACCTGGTACAAGCTTGTATATGTAAGCGGCAATTGGCTCAAGGTTGAGACCAACACCACCTATGATATGGTTATCGTTGGCAACACCATTCTGTACGCAGAAGAGACCGAAGGCAGCGTTACGGATGTAGCTTACATCAGCGCTGTTGCTTCCACTGGCGATTTGGTTCTGGGCACCGGCGACTACACGCAGGATGTTCGCATGTACTTCGCTGACGGCACGGACGCTACTGTAACCGTTTCCAAGGTTGCTGGCACCAAGCTGAACAACAACCGTGCTCTGTCCGGCTTCGACAACAAGCTGTACACCTACACCAAGCTGTCTGATGGCACCTACGATATCGAGGCAGTATCTGCTACCAATCTGGCTGGCTGCGATAGCTTCAGAGCTTCGGCTGCTCTGACCGGCAACGTGGTTAGCGGCAGTGCAACTTCTGCTTACTACGATTCCAAGATCGGCGGCGTTTCCATTGCTGACGATGCGGTAATCTTCGTTGAGACTAAGAAGGAAACCAAGGTTCTGACTGGTGCTCAGGTGAAGAATTGGGATAAGGATCTGACCACTCTGGCATTCTCTGGCGCTTATCTGGTTGAGCAGTCCAATGGTATCAACTACATTGCTGCTGCATTCCTGAATGACGACGATGCTAATGTAAGCATTCCGGGCGCTAAGGACACTTCTTACGCTTACGCGGTAGTAAATCAGTACACCACCACGCTGAATGGCGAGAAGAAGATCGCGGTTGACGCTTGGAACGGCACTGAGACCGTTACCCTGTATGCGGATAGCGTAGCTAACTTCAACGGCAATGTGCTGAACGCTGGTCAGCTGTTCTCTTACAAGGTGAATGGCAACTACATCGAGGATGTCTCTGTTGCGGCTCAGGAGGCTGCTGTACTTGGCTTTGACGGCAAGGCCGAGGGCGAGCTCCGACTCCGGGATTTCGGTGTGGTTACTGACGGCACCTACACGCTGGCTGAGGATTGCGTAGTTCTGGCGGTTGACGATGCGAATAATGAGGGCGTTGCTGGTGCAACTCTCGACAGCATCGTTGAGTCCGGTTACAACGCTACTGGCAGCCATCGCGTCACCAACATTTACTACATGCTTGGCTCTGGCGATGACGCTGGCAAGATTGTTGCTATCGTAATCGATTCTGAGAACAACAAGATGGATCCGGAGCACTTGGTGGTATCCTAATCTATCTATTGTTCTGACCGAACAGAAGCCCCCGAACCTTTGGTTCGGGGGCTTTTTTTAGCAAAAAGCGATGTAATTGTATACTTCTCCGCTTGCATTCGTCTGCAAGCAGTTATATTGGCCGCCATATGTGACCTGAAATCCGTTTGTGACAATTTTGACGGCCGGCTGTGAGACCCCTTGCATGACAACGGGCGAGTTGGTAACGGCCAAGCCGCCCATGGTGCCTTGAATATTGTCAAGATACATGATGCCGGAATTGGTCATCACCAGCACGGCTTTGGGCGTACGGCCAAGGCTGATGAAGCGGTTTTCCGTACCGTTACCGGAATAGGAGCCGGACAAAATCTCACATTTTGCAGAAATCTGCGAGTTGTGGGCCGTGATTTGGGATTGCAGGTTGCTGTCAGCGGATTTTCGCGCCTGCGCTTCCGATGCGACCGAGTTTTCAATGGTCGTAAAGTGGTCACGCACCTCCTGCGACAGCTTGTCGTTATCAATGCTGCCGGACGGAACATTACCCATCACAGCGTCGGAAACTTGCTGCTGCACATGTTCGACGGCACTTTGCACGGTGTCCGCCGGCACACCTGCCGTTCGCTGAAAGCCCACGCTTGAGGCAGCGGTCACAGCGGTCAGGGCGTCGCACAGCCCGTTGTGCGCCTGTTGCAGTTCAGTCGGGCTGCTGTCAAAATACGCTTTGAGGGCACTGGCCTGCATAGCAGGCTCATCGGGCAGAGAAGAAATTTTGTTGCTGAAATCCAGTAATTTATTTTGTGAAAAGCTCATGGATTCCTCCTTTTGTGGTGTGGTTCCGCGCGCGTTTTGCAAGCTGCAAGACACGCGCGGCGCCAATTGGTCGATAGGAAATACAGGAGACAAGCATACTCATAGAATAGGCGAATCTGCTGAAAATGCAAGAGCAAAGATTACACCGCACATTTTGGACTGCATGCAGCCATATCGCAATTTTCAACCCACCGCGGCAACGGTACAACGGTTCTGTGCGTGAATGCAATCGGGGATATACGATGAACCAGTGTATACAGAGGAAGAAAATAACCGTAATTACGCGGTTTTCCTTGCTTTTTGGAGCGAATATTGTATAATATATAATATGACGCAGCAGTGATGCAAAGGGGCATCGCTTCACTGCGGCTCCCGTAAGCAGGTATGCGCAGGGCGGACGGATATGGCCCGCACTGAAAGGGGAGCGAAGCCTGAGCTTCGCTCCCTTTCCTGTTTTCATTTCAAAAAGAGGGGAAGGAGTAATGGTATGGAGGCATTTTCCAAAATTGTGACGGCGATTGACAACTGGATTTGGGGGTTGCCGATGATTGTGCTGTTGCTTGGCACGCACATTTTCATGACGCTTCGCACCGGGTTTATCCAGCGAAAGACGTTTACCGGCATTCGGCTGTCCCTGACCAAGGACCCGGATTCCCCGGGAGACGTCAGTCAGTTTCAGGCATTAACGACCGCATTGGCATCCACCATCGGCACAGGCAACATCGTCGGCGTCGGTACGGCGGTATTTTTGGGCGGCCCGGGCGCGGTGCTCTGGTGCTGGCTGACCGGCGTGTTTGGCATCGCAACCAAATATGCGGAAAGCCTGATTGCGGTAAAATACCGCGTGCAGACCAAAGACGGACGCATGCAGGGCGGCGCGATGTACGC
Organism: uncultured Agathobaculum sp.; assembly: GCF_944384695.1. Classification (GTDB taxonomy): domain Bacteria; phylum Bacillota; class Clostridia; order Oscillospirales; family Butyricicoccaceae; genus Agathobaculum. The sequence continues at coordinate 20,494 of NZ_CALWUQ010000022.1, forward strand.
TTTGGAGCGTGGACTGCATTTGAAATGGCTGGGGGTGGCGTTTGCTGCGCTGGCTATGCTGGCCTCGTTCGGCATCGGCTGCGGTACGCAAATCAATGCGATTTCGGAAATTATTCAGGGCAACAGCCCGATTTACATTCCGCCGCTGGCCATCGGTATCGTATTTGCGGCGATTACGGCGGTGGTCATCATTGGCGGCATCAAGTCGATTGCGGTCGTGTGTGAAAAGCTGGTGCCGTTCATGGCGGCGTTTTATGTGTTCGGCTGTCTGGTGATTCTGTGCATCAACTGGGATTTCATCCTGCCGGCTTTGCAGACCATTCTGGTGCTGGCATTCAAGCCGGGCGCGGTAGCAGGCGGTCTGGTGGGCGGCGGCCTGCGGCTGGCAATGCAGTACGGCGTAGCGCGCGGCCTGTTTTCCAATGAATCCGGTCTGGGTTCCGCGCCGCTGGTCGCAAGCGCCGCGCAGACGCGCAATCCGGTGCGGCAGGCGCTGGTCTCCTCGACCGGTACGTTTTGGGATACGGTCGTTGTGTGCCTGATGACAGGATTGGTGCTGGTCACCACCATCATGAAAAACCCCAACATCAAGATGGATATGATTGAGGACGGCAGCCAGATGACGACGGCGGCATTTTCGCAGATTCCCGTGCTGGGCCCGCTGATTCTGGTTGTAGGCATCATCACCTTTGCGTATTCCACGATTTTGGGATGGTCGTACTACGGGGAGCGCTGCTGTGAGTATCTGTTCGGGCGGAAAGGCATGCTGCCCTACAAGCTGTTGTTTATTCTGGTCATCGTGATTGGGCCGGTATTGTCGCTCGATTTGGTATGGACGATTGCAAACATCCTGAATGCACTGATGGCAGTACCGAACTTGATTGCCGTGTTGCTGCTGTCCGGCGTGATTGCGCGGGAAACGCGGCATTATCTCACCCATCTGGACGAAAAGGATACCACAGAGATTCCCGTTGTGGACAAATAGTGTAGGAAGAGATAGAACAGGCGGTCGTGGGACCGTCCGGAAAAGGGCAAAACAAAGCAATGATACACTTTCAGAAAGCGCGGCCGGGCGCGCATGAGGCGAAACGACGCCGTCCCGGAAGGCGGACCGATGCCGCGGAAACACGCGGCATCCCGTTGCGATTGGCAGCGGGGTGGAATGTCCCGCTGGCTGTTGTGCTGGCGGCGGTCATTTGGTTTTTGTGTTTAAAGACCATGCCGGTCATTCCATACACCTTTTTTACCACACCGCTGCTGGGCTTGCTCAACTGGCTGCCGGTATTTCTGGTATTGGCTGCGTTGACATTTGCGCTGGGCAATGTTTTCGGGGCCGCGGCGATAACGCTGGCCATATGCGGGGTGTTCAACGTCGCCAATCAGCTCAAAATCGAAGCGCGCGATGATCCGGTCGTTCCGCAGGATTTGACGATGCTGCGCGAGGCGTTGACCGCAGCAGGCGGGTATGACCTGCATGTGGACCTGACGCTTGTGGCGGCCTTTGTCGCGGCATGCGCCGTGCTGATTGCGGCGGCTGTGCTGGTACGCACACGGAAAAGCACCCGCAGCAGAGGTACGGTGCGGTTAGGCCGCATTGTGGGCTGCTTGGGTTGTCTGGCGATTCTGTCCGGCCTGACGCTGACGGTGTATGCCTCTACCGACTTGTTCAATTCCTTTCCTTGCACCAATCGGTTCAATATGACCACGGTTTGCCAGGAAACCGGCTTTCATTATACGTTTTTGCGCAGCATGACGCAGAACAACCTACAAAAGCCGGAAGGGTTCTCCAAAACCGAAACCGAGGAGCGTATCGCACAAACGCACACGGCAGCGGCAGAGCCGAAGCCTGTAAACGTCATTTTTGTGATGAGCGAGGCGTTTTGCGATATTACTGATGCAGATGCATTCGCATGGACGGAGGACACCGATCCGCTCAAGAATTATCATGCGGTGCAGCAGTCGGCGCATGCGATTTCCGGGCGCTTGATTGTGCCAAACTATGGCGGCGGCACGGCGAATACGGAGTTTGACGTGTTGACCGGTATGCAGACCGCCATGTTATCGGATGCGAGCGTGTCGTCGTTCCGCGTGCTGCATAAAAACATGAATTCCATCTTCCGGGTCGCCAATGAAAACGGCTGGCAGACGGCGTTTATCCATCCCGGCAAAGCGTGGTTCTATAACCGGCAGAATATCTACAAATGGCTGGGCGCACAGGAAATCGTGTTTGAGGATGCGTTTACCGACGCCGCATATAAAGGCGGATATGTTTCCGACGCATCGCTGACCGAATATTTGATTGCGGACTTTGAAAACCGGCAGGCAGCCGGTGAGCCGCAGTTTACCTATGTGACCACGATACAAAACCACATGGCGTATACCGAGTCCAAATACGGCAAGGCGCGTGATTTGTATCAGCTCCAGCTGGCGGAAGAGCTGCCGGAGGATGCAAAGACGATGCTGACGGTGTATACACACGGCCTGCGGGACGCAGACGCGATGCTGGGCGATTTGGTGCGCTATTTTGAGCAGCAGGAAGAACCGGTGTTGCTCATCTGGTATGGCGACCATCTGCCCAGTCTGGGAGACAATTACTTGTGCTATCGCGCGCTGGGCATGGATATGACGGCGGACCGCAGCACGGAGGATTGGCTGGACGCCTATGCGCCGCCGTTTGTGATATGGGCCAATCAGGCGTGTGCGGATGCGTTGGATTTTGACACCTTGGCCGAGCGGTTGGCCATTCCGCAGGACGGCATGCTAAGCGCGAGCTTTCTGGGCGCGGCTGTGCTGGATGCGGTGGGCTGCGGCCAGAGCGACGAGCTGTTTGCTTATGTAAATGAGCTGCGGCGGGAGTGGCCGGTGGTACAGCGCGGCACGGCGGTGGACGCGCAAGGAAATTACCTGTCTGCGCTGGACGGAGCGGCTGCGGATGCCGTAAAGGAGTATCAGGACCGCACCTATTATCGCATGAAGTATGAAACGGTGGAGGAGACGCCGTAATAACGGACAGGCAGCCGCATTCGGGCATGCATGTCCTGTGCAGCGGAGACGATGCAATTTCAATAGGAAAAAGGCTGAGGCGCATCCGTTCGGATGCGCCTCAGCCTTTATGAATAAATAGGAGTTACCAGTATTTTGCGACATGTGCGCGGGTGACTTCCGCAGCCTTTTTGATGTTCTCTTCGTTGGAGAGCTTGTAGTAGTCCGGACGGAATACTTCCATCGTGCATACGTCGCCTTCGAAGCCAATCTTCTTGAGCGTATCGGCATAACGCTGATGGTCAAGGCAGTCGCCCGGCTCGCCCGGCCACAGGCGCTTTTCGTCGTTGTTGTACGCCGCGCCGCAGGGCATGTTCTCCATGCCGTTGAGGTGCCAGACGAAAATCTTCTTGCCGTCGGCCTTTTCCAGCGCGTCCCAGCCGGACGCCATCGCGTGGAAGTGGTACTGGTCGAGCGTGATGCCGACCAGCGGGGAGTCGACCGCCTGCACGATATCATACGCATATTCAAAGCGGTTGATGGACATGCTCGGCGCACCGCAAAATTCCAGCGACAGCTTGATGCCGTGCGGCTCTACCTTCTTGACCATTTCCTTCAGTACGGCTACGGCATCCGCCTTGATTTCGTCTACCGTTGCGGGCACCGGCAAATCCATGGACGGCACAACGACAATCATCTTGCACTGGAGCTTGAGGCAGTCCGCAATGATTTGGTCGAGCTTTGCCATGACCGCGTCCTTTTCTTCCTGCGTCTGCTTCATGTTGAAAAAGATGAGCGCGTTGTAGGACAGCATTTTCAGATGATGCTGCGGGTCGGCAAACCATGCCGCCAGGTCGTCGATGGTGTACTTGCCCGCTGCAATCTCGCGGTCAAGGCACTCGGACTGGATGTCGATGTAGTCAAAGCCGTACTTTTCGCACAAATCGAGGTCCTCAAGTACGGAATGGTTTTCGCAGAAGCGGTTGCAGCCTTCATTAAATCCGATTTTCATGGTAGTTTTCTCCCTTCGTGGTGCTTACTTCTTGTAGAAATCCGGGGTGCCGCCGGTGACGACCTTTTCCGCCTTGCCGGAGGTCTGGCTCTTTACCAGCGCGTCCGCGGTGATGGAGGCCACATAGCCGTCCCATGCCGACGAGCCGCCGGTCTCGCCCTTGAGGGCGTGGTCGACCCAGTCCTGAATCTCTACGTCATAAGAGTCGATAAAGCGCAGAATCCAGTTGTCCTCAATCTTGGTGGAGACGTTGTTCGCGTACCGCACAGTCGGGAAGGACGGGCACGGCAGGTTGATGACGCCGTTTTCGCATACCACTTCGCAGTTGATATCATAGCCGAAGCCGCAGTTGACATTGACCTCGAGCACGTTGACGATACCGCCCTTGGTCTTCATAATCATAATCTGCGGGTCCTTCAGACCCTCGTGCGCCTTGGAAGAGGTTTTCGGCATGATGCACTGTACCTCGTCCCATTCATCGCCAATCAGCCACGGCAGCACGTCGATTTCATGGATTGCGGTATCGGTGACCGCCATCGCGGTGGTGTAGTCGGGCGCGACGCCGTCTGCGCGGTGCGTGCACTTGATCACCATCGGCGCGCCGAACTTGCCCGAATCAATCAGCTCCTTGACCTGCTTATAGCCGCGGTCGTAGCGGCGCATGAAGCCGACCTGCACCAGATGCTTGCCGGATGCCATCTCAGCATCGACAACCGCTTTGCAGTCCGCGGCGGTGTTTGCCAGCGGCTTCTCGCTGAATACCGGCTTGCCCGCTTGGATGGCAGCGATGACCGGATCTTTGTGGAACGCGCCCGGTGTGGTGACGACAACAGCGTTGACCTCCGGATCGTTGATGGCTTGGGTAAAGTCGGTATAGACCTTGACGTTGCCGCCCGCGATTTCCGCGCCCTTCTTGGCGCCTTCTTCAAAAACGTCGCATACGGCAACAACCTTTGCGCCGCGGATGCGGTTTTGGATGCGCTCGATGTGCTCGCGGCCAATCATACCGCAGCCAATTACAGCAATGTTCAGTTCCATGATGTTTTCCTCCTAAACATGTCATATAGATTTTTATGAATATCAATTTTGAAATAACGCGCGCCGGAAAGCCGGCGGGCGGTTATTCAGCGAAAAGAAAGGGATGCAATCCGTTATGCGGCGATGCCGAGCGGAGAGAACAGCACATAAACGCCGATGGCGAACAACAGGCCGATGATGGACACGATATGCCGGTATTTCCACGGGGTCATATCGACCGCGCCGATATCCTGCACTTCATAGACCTCGCCGGGACGATACTTGTTCAGCCACCACATGATGCCCAGCTCAATCGGGAACAGCACTGCCATGGCATATAAGTAATGAATCGGGTTGTCGCTGCCCGGATAGCAGGGCTTGAGCAGCAGGAACGCGCCATAGCATACCACATGGAAAATGGTGATGACTTTGGGCATGCACTTGGGGCTGCGCTTGAACAGAAAGATGCCGAGGATGGTGCACAGCACGGGGAGCGAAACGAATTGGCTCATCGAGTTGAGGAAGGTCGTGATACCGCCCGCGTTCATGATGAACGGAGAGATGATGATGGCTACACAGCCTGCAATCGTGCCGTAGATTTTGCCGATGCGCACACACTGGGTATCGGAAGCCTGCGGGTTGATGGACGAACGGTACAAATCGAGGGTGAACATGGTGGACGCGGAGTTGAGCACTGAGTTAAAGGACGAGAGGATGGCGCCGAACATGACCGCGGCGAAAAAGCCCATGACCGGTGCGGGCACGATTTCAGCAATCAGCGCGGGGTAGGCGAAGTCGATTGCTTTGTCGCCGACAGACGCCAGCTGCTCCTGAATGGAGGGCAGATAGAATGCGATGACGCCGGGAATGACCAGATACAGCGGGCCGATGCATTTCAGGAAGCCGCAGAAAATCGCGCCTTTTTGCCCTTCCTTGAGGCTCTTGGCAGCCAGCGCGCGCTGGACAAAGGACTGGTTGGTGCACCACCAGTACAGGTTGTTGAAAAACATACCGGTGATAATCAGTACCCACGGAACCTCCGGTTCGGGCGCGTTCCATGCATTGATGGCATTGAGCTTGGCGGGGTCCGCTTCAATGATATAGCGGATGCCGTCCAGAATGCCGTCGCCGCCGGTGGCGGCGGACAGCGCCGCAAAACCGAGGAAAGGAACCATCAGGCCGCCAATCAGCAGGCCGATGCCGTTGATGGTATCGGATACGGCGACCGCCTTCAGGCCGCCGAAGATGGCGTAACAGCCGCCGATGATGCCGATGATGACGCAGATGATGGCAACGGCTACGAATTTACTGGTGCCCAGCATGCCGGAGATGTTGAAGATTTGCTCGAATACAACCGCGCCGGAATACAGGATGACCGGCAGGTTGAGGATGGAGTACATCACAACGATAACCAGTGAAAACATGGTTTTGGTGCCGCGGCCATAGCGCTGCTCCATCAGGGATGGGATGGTCATGGCGCCCATCTTGAGGTAACGCGGCAGGAAGTAGTAGGCCAGCACCAGCAGGGTGAACATCGAACCGACTTCCCATGCGATGGGGCCCATGTTGGTTTGCCAGCTTTGGCCGTTCAGGCCGACCAGTTGTTCGGCCGAAAGGTTGGTCAGCAGCAGCGAGCCGGCAATGACCACACCCGGCAGGCCACGTCCCGCCAGAAAATAGCCTTCTGCGGTGTCCAGCTTGTCGTCGCGTGTTTTCCATGCGGAAATGACGGCGACCAGCGCAGTGAACAGCAGGAAGGAAATCGCTGTCCATGCGAGTGAGTGAAAGAATGTCATAGCATATCCCCCGTTTCCGAAGTAATTTGTTTGTGGCTTATAAATGTTCACGTGAACGCAAGGAAGAAAATGAAATTCCACCAGATGGCTTGCGTACAATATGGGCGGGACAATCTGCCGCGGATTGTAAATCATGGTGGAATTTCTTTTGTTGTCTCAAGAATATCACCAAATATTTCAGCTTGCAAGAGGAAAAAGTGCGAAAAAAATTTTTCGTGGGATGGTGACAAAAACGCGGGCCGGAGTTCGTAAAAGTAACGGGGGAAATCTGGTTTTTGCGTGCAATTGCGTGCAATCTTATGTGCAATCTGGGAAAAAGCGGGAGGACAATTTGTGCAGCCTGCTTTTGTTCGGAAAATGCGCAAAATAGCGGGGGATTTGCGCACTTGTATTGTGCGTGCATTGTGATATAATTAACATAAGAATAAACGGGAGGGGATTGCATGGCAGTGACGGCGCAGCAAATTGCGGAGCTGACCGGCGTCTCGCGCGGCACGGTCGACCGCGCGCTGCATAATCGCGGCCGGGTCAAACCGGAAGTGGCCGCGCGGATTCGGCAGGTTGCGGCGGAATTGGGGTATCGTCCGAACCCAATCGGACAGGCATTGGTCAAAACACAGCGAGAATTTAAGTTGGGCGTGATTTTGCAGTCGGCAGAGACGCCAACCATGCAGATTGCCTGTGTCGGCGTGCAGCGTGCGGCGGAGGAGCTGCACGCATCCGGCGTGGAGCTCCTGCTGCGCGAAGTGCGCGGGCTGGACACCGAACGGGTACTGGAGGCAATCGAGGAATTGGTCGGGCAGGGGATACAGGGGCTGGCCATCGCGCCGAATATTGAGACCGAAATCCGGCAGTGCATTGATGATTTGTATCAGCAGAATATCCCTGTGGTCACGTTCAATTCGGATGTGCCGGGCAGCAAGCGGCTGTGCTTCATTGGCATGGACAACTATCGCGGCGGGCAGACGGCGGCCGGGTTGATGTGCCAGCTGCTGCCGGACGGCGGCAAGGTGTTTCCTTTGGCAGGACATCTGAATAATACGGCGCACAACAACCGGCTGAATGGCTTTTGCGATGTGCTGCGGCAGGAAACGGCATATGATATCACACTGCTGCCGTTTCAGCCGTGCTTTGACCGCGATGATTATGCGTATGAAATCACCCAACATGTGCTGCAAACCAATCCGGACTTGGCGGGTATCTACGTCGCTTCCAACGGACAGCAGGGTGTCTGTCAGGCGGTGGACGAGATGGGGCTGAAACGGAAGGTGAAGGTGATAGCCTTCGATTTGAATGCGTTAAACCTTCGTCTGCTACAATCGGACAGCTTGAGCTTTGTGCTGGATCAGGAAGCCTTTGAGCAGGGATATCGTCCGCCCTATTTGCTGTATGAGTATCTCATGCATCAAAAACAGCCGGAGCATGCGTTGATTTATACCGATATTGCCATTCGCACCAAATATAACAGCGATTTGGCGATTGCGACGATGGAAAAGGAAGCCATCCGAGGATAGGCGTCATTTTGCCGCAGCGGATGCAAATGCGTTAGTCCGCCGAAAACTTATTTCTGGGATGGCGCGCAGCGAGGATATCCCGCTGCTTTGCAGCGGCGACAAATGTATAAATCTGTGTTGTGGAAATCGAGCTGTGTCCCAAAAATTTCTGGATATAACGGATATCCACATCCGCTTCCAATAGCAGTGTGGCAAAGGAATGCCGGAACATGTGAGGCGTAATATGCGCTTGGGGGTCTGCTTTGGCGGCGTACCTGCGCACCATCAAGCGCACGGATTGGTCGGATAACGGGTGGCCTAAACGATTTTTGAAAAACGGCTCGCTGGCTTGGGTGGGCTCCAGCTGCTTGTATTGCAGCAGTGTATGCAGCACTTCTGCATTTTCCAGCTGTATCATCCGCTCTTTAGAGCCTTTCCCGTAGACCCGGACGCACTTCTCAATCAAATCGACGTCACCGGCCTGCAAGCCGCATAGTTCGGACACCCGCATCCCGGTGGCAAACAGCAATTCCAGTACCGCCGCGTCCCGCCACGCTCGGCGCGATGCTATGCAAGTGGCGGCCTGCCGCGTCGCTTTGTGTGCTTCTTTCAGCATGGCTTCGATAAGGCGCAGCGGAATGGTCCGCGGCAGGAGAATGGGCTGCCGTATTTTGATGGGACAGTGGAAAAACGGGTCTTCCGCAATCAATGCGTTTTCCAGCAGAAAACGGCACCATGCCTTGATGGAGGCGATTTTCCGTTTGATGCTCCGCACTTGATAGCTTCCATGCAAGTGCATGATATAGGCGCGCACGCTCTGTGTGGATATCTCAAAGCCGTGGCTTCGCAAAAAAACAATAAATTGCCTTAAATCAATTCGGTAGGCCTTTATCGTCTTATCATTCAGGTTTTTTTGTTTTTCGCAGTATTCGAGATAATAGTTTACCCACCGTACTTGTTCTTGCATAGTTCAGTCTCCATTCGTAACTATATGGTTTGCAATCAGTATGAATGGCAGATGGGCAAAATTCAATGCACTTCTTTCAAAAGGGAAGGGCGCGTTGCAGAAATGAAATCTGCAGCGCGCCCTTTTATGCGCCGTCCAAAGGAGTATGTAGCCGATAGGTTG
>NZ_CALWUQ010000023.1 GCF_944384695.1 uncultured Agathobaculum sp.
AGCAGTACGGCCATCTGGTCGATGAAAGCGCCGGTGCCGCCCGCGCACGAGCCGTTCATGCGCTCTTCCAGCTGGCCGGACAGGAACACGATTTTCGCGTCCTCGCCGCCCAGCTCGATGACCACATCCGCCTGCGGCACATGCACGCCGACCGCCTTGCGCGTGGCGAACACTTCCTGCACAAAGTCGATGTCGGCGGCTTTGGCCACGCCCAGACCGGCCGAACCCGTGATGGCGCAGCGCAGCGTGGTGTCCTCGCCAATCAGCGCGCGCGCATTGCGCACCAGCTCGACCGCCTTTTCGCGTACCTTGGAAAAGTGGCGCTCATAGTGTTTGTGGATGATCTCTCCATCGCGCACAACGACGATTTTGACGGTCGTTGAGCCGATATCGATTCCTACATTTACGTTCATATATCCTTATTCTCTCCCATGATAAAAACAATGCGTCCGCAGGACGCATGGTGAATACGGATAAGAATATACCGGAAAGCCGCACAGAACCGGCCGGCGGCAGGGCACATTCTTACATATTTAATATAACGGTGCGCAAAGAAAATGTCAATCCGCTTACAATATCCGAATTTGCCGAATTTTTCCCTTGACAAATGTTTGGTTTTTATATAAAATAAACCGCGTAAGTAAATATACGACCTTATCCAGAGCGGTGGAGGGAACGGCCCAATGAAACCCGGCAACCTGCGCAAACCCATGCGTAAGGTGCCAAATCCGGCGTAGGAACACGAAAGATGAGGGGGCAAAATGGATTTTTCGCTCCCGGATGGGAGCGTTTTTTTATTGCGTCCCGACGTACATCAGAAAGGAAGGAACCCCTATTATGGCACATCATTTTTTCACCTCGGAATCCGTAACCGAAGGACATCCGGACAAAATCTGCGACCAGATTTCGGATGCGATTCTTAACGAAATCTTAACAAACGACCCGTATGCGCGCGTTGCCTGCGAAACGACCTGCACGACCGGCATGGTGCAGGTGATGGGCGAAATCTCGACCACCTGTTATGTGGACATCCCGAAGGTCGTGCGCGACACCATTCGTGCAATCGGCTACGACCGCGCAAAGTACGGCTTTGACTGCGACACCTGCGCGGTGCTGACCGCAATCGACGAGCAGTCCGCCGATATCGCGCTGGGCGTGGACAACTCGCTTGAGCGCAAGGAGGGCGCGTCGGACGCCGACCTCGCCATCGGCGCGGGCGATCAGGGCATGATGTTCGGCTATGCGTGCGACGAAACGCCCGAACTGATGCCGCTGCCCATCTCGCTGGCGCATAAGCTGGCAAAGCGCCTGACCGAGGTGCGCAAGAACGGCATGTTTGACTATCTGCGTCCGGATGGCAAGAGCCAGGTGACCATCGAGTATGATGAGGACAACCTGCCGGTGCGTGTGGACACGGTCGTGCTGTCCACCCAGCACAGCCCGGACGTTTCGCTTCAGCAGATTCGCAAGGATATGATTGAGCAGGTTATCAAGCCGGTCATCCCGTCCCACCTGCTCGACGAGAACACCAAGTACTTCATCAACCCCACCGGCCGCTTTGTCATCGGCGGCCCGCAGGGCGACTCCGGCCTGACCGGCCGCAAAATCATCGTCGATACCTACGGCGGCATCGGCCGTCACGGCGGCGGCGCGTTCTCGGGCAAGGACCCGACCAAGGTAGACCGCTCGGCGGCCTATGCGGCGCGCTGGGTGGCGAAGAATATCGTTGCGGCGGGTCTCGCCAAGCGCTGCGAAATCCAGCTGGCGTATGCCATCGGCGTGGCCGAGCCGGTTTCCGTTATGGTCGAGACCTTCGGCACCGGCACGGTGGACGAAGGCAAGCTGGCCGAGGCGGTGCGCAAGGTATTTGACCTGCGCCCGGCGGCAATCATCGAGACGCTCGACCTGCGCAAGCCGATTTACAAGCAGCTTGCCGCTTACGGTCATATGGGCCGCGAGGAGCTGGGCGTCAAGTGGGAGAATACCGACAAGGTAGAGGAACTCAAGGCCGCGCTCGCGTAAGCGCACGGCAACCAAGCTGGCAGGAGGCGGCGGAGCATGACGGAGGAAGAAAAAATCTTTGCGGGCAGGCTGTTTGACGCGCGCACCAAGGAACTGCGCGACATCAAGCACAAGGCGCACATTCTGTGCCAGAAATTCAACGCGATGGACGAATACGACCCCGCGCGGCTGCCCATCGTGTGCGAGTTTATCGGCGCAATCGGTGAGAAATACTATTTTCAAGGGCCGATTCAGTTCAATTACGGCTCGCACACCTTTATTGGAGAGAATTTCTTCTGTAATTTCAACCTGACCGTCATGGACGATGCGCGCATCTTCATCGGGGACAATGTGATGTTCGGTCCGAATGTGTCGCTCATGGCGACCGACCATCCGCTCATCGCGTCCGAGCGCACCAGCATGCACTATCCGGACGGGCATGTTTCCATGTCCGAGTTTGCCAAGGACATCTACATCGGGAGCAATGTCTGGCTTGCGGCGAACGTCGTGGTGCTCGGCGGCGTGACCATCGGGGATGGCGCGGTCATCGGCGCGGGCAGCGTGGTGACGCGGGATGTCCCTGCGGGATACCTCGCGGTCGGCGTGCCGTGTCGCCCGTTGCGGCCTATCACGGAAGCGGATTCCAAGATGGAACTGCTTTGAACGGAAAATAATAGAAAAGTCCTGCCGGGATTGCGGCAGGACTTTTTTCATTCTAAGGGTGGCGGCTGCGCAGAGAAATCCGGCGAAACCGCCAAAACACGTATGAAAAATCCGGTGGAAATGCTAAAAAACAGGCGGCGGATTGACTTTACAGGTGAAAAAAGCTATGCTTAAACCAAAGAGAAAGGGAGGCGGAAACGCAATGCAGGTATTGGAAAATGAACTTTTTCGGGTGGAAATCAACCCGTTTGGTGCGGAATTGAGCAGCTTTAAGAGCAAAAAGACCGGTACGGAGTATGTCTGGCAGGCAGACCCCGCAGTTTGGAAGCGGCATGCGCCCATTCTGTTCCCGATTGTCGGGCGGCTGAAAGATAAGACGTATACCGTGGGCGGCACGGCTTATGAAATCACCCAGCACGGCTTTGGCCGCGATTTGGAATGGCAGGTCGGTGCTGCGGGTGAGGGTTATGTGGAATTTGTGCTGGAAGCCAATGATTTCACCAAGAAAATGTATCCGTGGGATTTTGTCTGCACGGTGCGTTATACGCTGACGGGTGCAACGCTCAAAAAAGAACATGTGGTGTTTAACCGCAGTGACACGGATATGTATTATGAGGTTGGCGGGCACGATGCGTACACGCTGTGCTGGCAGCCGGATGAGTCGATTGCGGATTATTTTGTGGCGTTTGAGGGCACGACGGTGCTGCATCCGATTCTGACAGATGAGAATGTCCTGCTCAGCCGCGAGCATGGCGATTTGCTGCTCAAAGACGGATGCCTGCCCATCACGCGCGAGACGTTCCGCAACGATGCCATCATTATGGATGACCTGCCGGTGCGCCGCGCGACCATCGGCAGCACGCGGAACGAGCGCACCGTAACCATGGACTTTGCGGATTTCCCGTATTTCGCGGTCTGGAGCGCATACAAGGATTTTGATGTGCCCTATGTCTGCTTGGAACCGTGGAGCACGCTGCCCGACGGCGGTTATCTGGACCACGCGCTGGAAAATAAGGTTGGCGTGCGGGTGCTGCGCCCGGGGCAGGAGGAATGCCTGTCCTTCTCGACGACCATTACCGAATGATGGGATAAAACCAAAAGCCGCACGGTTTTCGTGCGGCTTTTGTGATGGATAAACTGGATTAATCGGGGAAAATGCGGCGGAAAATCAGGCGCACCAGCGGACCGGCAACAAAGAATTGCAGCAGCAGCGCCATCGGGAAGTTGAGCACGGTGGTCTGCACCCAGATGGAGATAAACTCGCTTTGCAGCAGGCCGCCCTTGAAAAACAGGCAGGCAAAGAAGCTCATGCATGGGCACATCAGCCACACAGACATCGCGGAGATTGCCAGCATGATGGCGGTCGGCGGGGCCGTGCGCGGGTCAATCAGGCGGAACGCCAGCTTTTGCGCCAACCGACCGACAAAAATCAGCTCCAGCAGCACTGCGACCGGCCACATGATGGGAAACTCGTGAAATGCCGCCAGAAAGACTTCGTTGCGGCATCCGCCAATGTTGAGGGCAACATTATAGCAGATCATGCCGTATACCATCACGGCGGCCATCAGCAGGGTAAAGACAACATCTTGTTTTTTGTTTTTGGGCATCCGAATTTTTCTCCTTTTCATTTTGCGCTGTGCAGCGGCACAAAAAAAGGACGCAGTGTAAACTTTCGTTTCACTGCGTCCCAAAGACTCGCTCCACTACCATTAATTGTGTCCATTATACCGGAAATGCGTAAAAAAGTCAAGCGCACCAAGCAAAAAGACCGAGAAGAGGGGAAATAGGTTCGGATTTTTCGTCTCCGCATGATCCGGTTTTGGCGGCTGAAAAAGCCTGTTTCAGACGGTTGACACCATTGTGACACCAATCTGCTACATTGCTTCCAAAAGTTTTTCCGCTTCCGTTCGCTCACTTTTGAGTACATGAATATACGTATTGTACGTTGTGGAGATGTTTGCATGACCCATCCATTTGCTTACCACACTGATTGAAACCCCAGCACGCAAAGCGCGTGTCGCAAATGTGTGTCTCAACTGATGGACGGTAAGCGGCTTATCAATATGAGCGTACTTTAACATCCGAACAAGCAATCGGTGCATTCGAATGTTATCCAGAGGCGTATTGTTCCTGGAACTGGCTACATTGCCACTGGTAATACCATATTTTTTATGAATGGTTTGCAGATGCTTTAATGCTGCAACCGCCTTGCTGTTTAATGGTACTACACGCTTTCCGCTTTCAGTTTTTGTGCCCTTTACAACATGCGTACGCTTGTGGACGTCTTTACTCTGTTCGCGTTCCTTTATTCTTGTCAGGTTTTTACTTACCGTCACGGTTTTCTGCTCAAAGTCGATGTCAGACCATTGCAGCGCAAGCACTTCACCACACCGCAGACCGGTATGCACCATAAAAATGATCAGATCCGCATGCATCAGCACCGGCTCGCCGCGTTTGGTTTGCAGCTTTGCTGTTTCCTCCAAAGCGCGAACTTCTTCATCCTCAAGGATGATAATCTCCTTCGCTGGCTTGAATTGCCCGCGCCTTGGCATCACTACATTGGTCATGGGATTTTTAGCAATGTCGCCCTCCGCATAAGCGAACTGAAAAACCTCTGCAAGCAGAAGCCGAATTATCTTTACTACTGAATAGGAAAGCGTTTGGCTTTTCTGGTTAATCAGCTTTTGAATATCCACAGACCGGATGCTACCGAGTTGAATACCGCCGAATACCGGTAAGATATGCTGATTGTAAACATCTTCGTATTTGTCAAAACTGCTTCGCTCTACGGACACCATTTTGAAGGTATAGAGCCATTTATCGGCATAGTCGCTGAAATAGACTTTTTTACTTTCGATTATCCCGTGGGCTGTGTCCCGTTTCAGCGCCCTCAGCTTTCGCTTTACCTCGGTTTCTGTCTTTCCATAGAGATAATGCGGCTTGGACATATGATCATCCTTATATTTTGCAACCCAACGCCCGTCTTTCCGCTGATAAATACTACCCTCCCCATAGCCGCGGCTTTTTGCTTTTTGACTATTTTTTGCTGTATCCATATCCATCTGCTCCTATCAAGTCAAGGTAATGGCGTACAGCAGCTAACACAATGATTATACGCCATGCACCTATACTGAGCAACGCCCTTGTCAGTAAAAAATCTCCTTCCCTTTATTCCTTTCGAACCATCGGTCAAGTTCTTTTTCACTTAACAGATAATCACGGCCCACCTTTACGACGGGCAACACACCGGAACGCAATAATTGGCTGAGCTTGCTTTTCCCAAAAGGAAAAATCTCCAATAAATCATCCTGCGTCAAGATTTTGTAATCCATAAGCCTGTAATCCTCCTTCAAATTGTTGGTTATGCGCTATGCAGTGATAACTACTGCATCTTGTTTTCAATTCAAAATCCCCACATGGTTTTTGTGCGCCATGCCCGCTATCGGAACGGATAGCAGCATGGTATAATGAAAACGTAACAATACTTTTTCTTTTCCATTGTGGGGGATGACTTTATGAAAAAACAACTCATTTCCATCCTGTGCGCTGCGGCCTTGACCTGTTCAGCAGGCGCGGCCAATGTTGCAGACTTTTCAGACGTACGTCCGTCGGACTGGTACCATGCCGCGGTCACCTATGTCAGCGAAAACGAGCTGATGAACGGCACGTCCGGCACAACATTCGGCCCGAACGACACAACCAGCCGCGGCATGATCGTGACCATCCTTTACCGGCTGGCGGGATCGCCCGATATGCCCGAAGGCAACTGGGGCTATCCTTATGCGGATGTAGACGCATCGGCCTATTACAGCACGCCGGTCTACTGGGCGCGTGAAAACGATCTTGTTACCGGATACAGTGATACACAATTTGGCCCGAATGACCCGATCACCCGCGAACAGATGGCGGCTATCCTGTACCGCTATGCAGATTATCTTGGCCTTGATACAGACACAGGCTTTATGCAGGATAAATATTACGATTTTGGAGACTATCAGACCGTCTCCCGTTATGCAACAAATGCCATGAGCTGGTGCGTCAATCACGGAGTTATCAACGGCTCGAATGGAAAGCTGAACCCGCAGGGAACAGCCACCCGCGCGGAAGTCGCGCAAATCCTGATGAACGCGGAAAGCGTGCTGACTGAAACCGAACCCATCGAACCGTCAACGCCCGCAGAGCCGGACGAACAACCCTTGCCGCAGCCTGTCCCGGATGATACCAGCGAAAACACTGACGATAACCAGACAGTGACGGATGAAATCGACTTGCGACCCACAGGAAAATCCGCAGCGGACGAATGCGGCGGCTATTGGGATTATGACCTGTCCAATGCCACGTTTGATGCGATCAACGACCTGCGCGAAGAAAATGGATTGCCCCGCCTGGCTTACTCACTGAAAGTACAGGAATGGGCTGATATCCGATCTTGCGAACTCTGGATCGTAGATAAGCGGGATGGCGATATATCCCATACACGACCGGACGGGTCTGTCTTTGCAACGGTTGGAACGGGATGCAATACGGAAAATGCGCTCATAGGTTTGATTACAACCAATGCACAAGAGAACCTAAATAAATGGTACGGCTCACTCGGTCACAGGGAAAATATGTTGAATACCCGGTCCAAGACTGCTGCTGTCTCTATTTACGTTCAAGGTGAAAAAGTGTACGCTTTACAGCTCTTTGACAAATTGACTGTTGATGAACTAAACAATCTATAAGTAAAATCCCCCGTTTTGAATAAAACGGGGGATTTCTCTTACCTGTGGATGATTAAATCCAGTATTCGTTGTCGTCCGTGTCCAGCACATAATCATGCTTGTGCGACACCTCGGTCACAAGGCCAACAGACGAACCGCTGACATCCGGGAAGCTCTGGATATTTCCGCTGTAACCGGACGTATCCGGGTCGGTGTCCCGGCCGGTGAGCTGGCAGATCGTCTTTGCGAAGTCCAGTCGCGACACGTCGCCGCTGAGTCCTGCGTTCACGCCCGTGATATACTTCACCAGCGTATTAAGCTGTTCCGAAGTAGCCCAGATGCGAACATAGCCATTCTTCGAGATCTCATAATTGATCTCGTAGTCAACATCCTCCGTCATGCGCGTCGTATCGAATACGCTTGCGGGCAGAACACCGATGGAAACGAAATACTTGCCCTCTTCCGGGATCGTAAATTCATAGTCGGGCACGGTCGTCGTGCCGCGACCCAGCCAGGTATTGCCGCCGTTGGCAATCAAACGATACGCCACGGTGCAGGCTTCCTGCAAAGAAATCCGATCACCCGGACGCCAGAGACCGTCTGCGTATCCGGCATAGAGCTGATAGTGAATATCAGTAAGTGGGTCAAGTATCGAACTTACAATCTCAATTTCCGGCGACTTGCCGATTGCATTGCCGTTATCACCTGCGCCAGTCGCGTAGTTGACATAGGTTTTGCCGCCCGCGTCCGCTTTGAACTGCACGGTCAACTTGATCTCATGGAACGCACTAGGCGCAATATCGCCCAGCTCCAAGGTAAATACCTTGTCTGCAAAACTCCACTTATTGTTCAGTACGCCGTCCACATAGACGTTATCCTGCAATACAGGCGTCACCACCGACGTATCCAGCGTGTCTTTCAGCACAACGTTTTCCCACATCTCATTGCTGTTGTTACCTACAACAATCGTAAATGTGGCCGTTCGGGATTCTTCGTCAGCATCTTTACTCACGTCAACCACCGTCTTATCTACGTCCTTGGTGACATAGAAGCCGGTGGGGTTAGTAGGGTTTTGAGGTTCCTGTTCCGGGACGATCACACCGTCGTCGGTCGCCGTGCCGCTGCCGTTGTCACCCGACACATTCACGCTGTTTTGCAGCGTCGTGCCAGCGGCCGAATCAACCACTTGCACATCAAAGGTAATGGTCACGCTCTCGCCTGCTGCGAGGTCGCCCACCAGCATGGACAGCGCATTGCCGCTCAGCTTGTGCAGCGCAACCTTGCCGTCCAGATATCCTCCTTGCGGTAATACACATCCGACATCACAGCGGACAGGTCTGCGAGGTCTGCGTTTTTCGGGTCCAGGACATACAACGCCGCATTGGTCTGCAATAAGGCCTGGATGATTGTCAGGATAAAATACGTCTTGCCGCCGCCCGTACCGCCTGCAAGCAGCATGTGCGGGAGCGTGTCGTACTCCCACCAGATGTTCTTCATCAGACGCAGGCGGCCGTTTTCCGCTTTCACCTCGGAGATCGGGATACGGTTTGCCACCATGTCATAAAGCAGGGTGTATTCTACATACCCGTCCCGCAGTTCGCGGCTGACGAGTTCACAGTACAGGCCGCTTTCCAGCTTGGTTTCCAGATGCAGCAGCGGTTCCTGATACTTTCCCATGGTGATTTCCACCAGAAAATGCAAAAGCCCGTTTTCCATCCGGTAATATATCCGTGGAAAACGGGCTATCTTTGGTCTTGTATCTGTACTGGGTAAATCCTTGAAAAAGCCGTCCTGCTTTGTCCGTTCGGCCTGCTCGTACCACTGGTTTTCCAGCACCATGCGCGCCAGCTTTTGACGGTGAGATAACTGCCGAACAGCATCCGGGAACAGACGGTACAGCAGGACAAGCACTGTCCCGGCAATCACCGCCGACACAATACCGCTGAACAAAAGATAAGGTAAACGCGAAGCAAGATTTACCGTGTCCAGCATGGACAGCCTGTGCCAATCCGTTTGCAGGATGGTTTTCAGGTTGAGCAGTGAGAACACAATCAGGAACACCGGCAGCACCGTGCAGCAGGCGGATCGGAACACCAAATCCTTATCCGCCGGGCGGATACGTTTGCCACGATACCGGAAATGCTTCATCGGCCTTACGCCTTCTTATCCGGCTGGTTGTCCCTGCGCGGCTGGGCGGGCTGGCCGTTGTTCGGTGCAGCCGGTTCCGGCTTGACCAGCACAATGTCGTCCGCCTTGATATACCACTCCACGTCCGCATTATCACCGAACGTGGCGTGGGCGACTGTGTTCACCACCGGGTTCACCATATCCACCTCGGCATTGTAGTCATATTCGTGCAGCGGTACACTTGCCGGGATGCTGACCTGAATCATGCGTCCCTGCATCTGACTTTTCAGATCGTAGGTACGCTCTTTGATCACATCGGAAGGCGTTCCATCCTCGTTCTGCTCGCGCACTTCACGCCGAAGCGCAGAAAAACGCAGCCTGCCGAAGGTCGCCTGCTTTTCGATAAACAGTCCGTTTGCCAGTCTCATAAAATGCACCTGTCCTTTC
Source organism: uncultured Agathobaculum sp. (assembly GCF_944384695.1). Classification (GTDB taxonomy): domain Bacteria; phylum Bacillota; class Clostridia; order Oscillospirales; family Butyricicoccaceae; genus Agathobaculum. Next base: position 9,942 of record NZ_CALWUQ010000023.1, read on the forward strand.
TTACGCTTTCACAATGTCGTCTGCATGGAGAATATAATCCGAAAAGCCGCGGCCATTCACCGCATAGCCCTCCACAGTAATCCTGGGATTGACCAGCTTGACCGGTTCCATATACTCAAAATCCTTCTCCTTTACACTTCCAGCGACGGCAACCTCAATATCATCCGCACGCTGCACATCCGAAAACAGCTTGTACCGCCGCCGAACGATATACGTATCCTGTCCGTTGCGCCGGGTATCTCCGCGCCCCAGTTCGACCGGACCACCAAATTCCAAATTACCAAATGTCTTTTCCATATTCGGGATTACATATTTCAGTTCCATAAAAAATTCCTCGCTTTCAAATGTTGTTTGATCTCACTGCATAACTTCCGCGATACCCGCCATGATATACTCCGCACAGGGCAAGGCGATCGCGTTGCCGAGCGCAAAGCAACGGGCATGGTCGCTGATGGGTTCATCTTTGCAGCCGTATGCCGTCCAGCCCTCGGGCAGGCCCATGAGCCGTTCGCACTCCAACGGTGTAAGGTCGCGGATAACCCCATCCTGTTCCGCACCCTCATACCAGAAGGCGAACGGCTGACCTACACTGGCAAGCAGAGTTGGGAAGGGATCGCTGTTTTTGCCGAAACACGCCCGGAAGCCCTTTTGGTCTCCATTTTGCACGACTGTCCGCATCCGCCGGAGGGAAAAGGGGCGGACAATGGGTATTTGCCGCCCTGCTTTAACAGCAGGTATTCGATCTCCTTCGGCGGCGGGCAGCCCACTTTCACCGCAAGCCGCAGGAAGCGCGAGCATACCGCGGGGCTTAAATAATACTTCTGCGGCGCGTTCTCCTGCAAAATCCGCCACGACGAACACCCGCCGCCGGCGCTGCGAAAGGGTGGGTTCTCCCCAATACTGGGCGTCCATGAGCCGCCAAGCGGTATCAGCCCGTCCCCCTCGCACCATTCCGGCGTGCGCCCAGATACCGCTATCAGGCATTGGAATTTCGGTATCTGTGAATGCGTGGAGCACGGCTGCAAAATCCAACCGGTCATTTGAAGAAAAACTTCCTGCGACGTTCTCCCAGACAGCGAAAGCTGGATACCGGTTATCTGTTGCACTTCTCATTTCCTCAATAATACGCATGGCCTGATAGAACAGGCCGGATTTACTGCCTGCCAGACCGGTACGATTGCCGATCTGCGACAGGTTTTGGCACGGTGACCCGAACGTGATGATATCCACGGGCGGTATCTTCCCGCCGTCTATTTGCGTGATATCGCCCAGGTGCAGTATATCCGGGAAGTGCCGCCTCGTGATGGACACCGGCGCTCTGGCGATCTCGCTCGCCCACACCGGGATAATGCCGCAGCGGGACGCAGCAAGCGGAAAGACGCCAATACCGTCAAACAGACTGCCGAGCTTAATACAAGGCACGGCCCGTCCTCCTGCGGCTGCGTGCCCGCATATCTTCCATGTGGTTGGTTTTCGGTGCTTTGCCGCGGATGCGGGCAAGGCAGTCACAGTGCTCGTCCGGGTCCAAGTTCGCCCCGCAATAGGGGCAGGTGTGATAGTACATAAGCTGTCCTCCTTTTGATAGTTTGGTTGCTGACCCGCACGGCTGCCGGCGGCGGCCGGGCAGGGTGGGTCATGATCTCCGGGCATAAAAATAACCGCCCGGATGGGGCGGTTGGGTAGGGGATTCGATTGTGCATGATGTTCTCCCTTGGGTGAAATAGAAAAAGCCGCTCTTTGTTTCCAAAGAACGGCTTGGCAATGATACTTTTGACGACTTTGATGTGTTAGCTGCTGATTGCCATCAAATTTTTTTGACACCTAATTTGACACCAAAGTTTCTAATTTGAATCGGTATGTAGCATCGTGAAACAATCATTTTCAACCATTTCATATTTCTGATATATTCAAATAGAAATGCGAAAATATTTCGAATTGCATGTGTTTTGCACAATATAATGGTTGCAGATTGACAAAATGTACTAAAGGATAATTTCCTGCAAAATACGTTACAGAGATAACTTTCGTTTCACTGCGTCCTTACGAACCGCTTCAACTACCATTAATTGCACTTATTTTACCATTTTTGCGCGGATTCGTCAAGCGCAGCGGGGAAAAACCGGCGTTTTTCACAGAGGGTTGACAAAATGGAAGGGGTGCGGTATACTAACTGTGCAACAGACCCCCTCCCCGGGGGAGGGGTGAAAGATAAAAGGAGATCCTGATATGAAACAACGATTTCGCGTCGGCGGGATGAGCTGCGCGGCGTGCTCGGCGCATGTCGAAAAAAGCGTTTCCGCGGTGTCGGGTGTGCGCGAGGTGCAGGTCAATCTGCTGGCGGGCAGCATGACGGTGGAGTATGACGAGAACGCATGCAACGACGCACAGATCATCCGCGCGGTGGAAGAAGGCGGCTACACCGCCGCCGTGGACAGCGGCACGCGCGCGGCGACGCCTGCAAAGGATGCTGCGCCCGAGGATGCGCTGCATGAAATGAAAAACCGCATCCTTGTCTCCGCGGTATTCCTCATTATTCTGATGTATTTTTCCATGGGGCCGATGGTCGGGCTGCCGTTGCCCGGCTTTGTCAGCGGTGAGGCGCATGCGTTTGCGCTGGCACTGGTACAGCTGCTGCTGACGCTGCCCATCCTGCTCATCAACCGCAAATATTTTATCAACGGTTTCCGCACGCTGTGGCATCGCGCGCCGACAATGGATGCGCTGATTGCGGTCGGTTCGGGTGCGTCCGTGGTGTACGGTGTATACGCGCTGTTCCAGATTGGCTATGCGGGCGCTGCGGGCGATATGGCGCGCGTGCATGCGTATGCGCACGATTTGTATTTTGAGTCGGCGGGCATGATTCTGACGCTCGTCACGCTCGGCAAGTTCTTTGAAGCGCGCGCCAAGCGCAAGACCGGTGAGGCCATTGCCGCGCTCATGGATTTGCGGCCGCAGACCGCGTCGGTCATACGCGGCGAGCAGGAGGTCACCGTACCGATTGAAGAGGTGCGTGTGGGCGATTACGTGATTGTGCGCGCAGGGCAGTCTGTGCCGGTGGACGGTCAGATTGTAGAAGGGCATGCCTATCTTGACGAGAGCGCCATCACGGGTGAGTCCATGCCCGTGGAAAAGGGCAAAGGCGATACGGTGATTGGGGCAACCGTGACAAAAAACGGTTATTTTGCCATGAAAGCATCGCGCGTGGGCGATGATACGACGCTTTCCCAGATTATCCGTCTGGTCGAGGAAGCGGGCGCATCCAAGGCGCCGATTGCCAAGCTCGCGGATAAGGTCGCGGGCGTGTTTGTGCCGGTGGTCATGGCGATTGCGCTGGTGACCGCGGTCATCTGGCTGGCAGTCGGTGAAACGCCGAGCTTTGCGCTGACCCGCGCGATTGCGGTGCTCGTGATTTCGTGTCCGTGCGCGCTGGGACTGGCGACGCCGGTCGCCATCATGGTCGGCACGGGTGTGGGCGCGAAAAACGGTGTGCTGTTCCAGTCGGCCGAGGCGCTCGAAAACCTGCATAACGTGGACTGCGTTGTGCTGGATAAGACCGGCACCGTGACCGAGGGCCGTCCGGTCGTGACCGATGTGAAATCCTTCGGCGTTGAGCCGGAAGATTTGCTGTCGATGGCGCTGTCCCTTGAGGTGCACAGCGACCATCCGCTCGCGGACGCGATTGTGCGCTATGCACGCGCCAAGCAGGTCAAGGAGCGCAAAACCGAGTCGTTTGAAATGATTGAAGGGCAGGGCGTGCGTGCGGTCATCGACGGCGTGCGCTGCATGGCGGGCAACCGCCGCATGCTGCTGGCAAACGGTCTTGCGCTGTCGCGTTCGGCGCAGCAGATGGGCGAAAACCTTGCCGCCGCCGGCAAAACGCCGCTGTATTTCGCGGCAAACCGGCAGGTGGTCGGCATTTTTGCGGTAGCGGATGTGCTCAAGCCGAGCAGCCGCGCCGCGGTCGATACCCTGCAAAAGCTGGGCGTGCAGGTCACGCTGCTGACCGGCGACAACAAGGCCACCGCGCAGTCGATTGCCGCGGAGCTGGGCGTGCCGGATGTGGTGGCTGAGGTGCTGCCGCAGGATAAGGAGCGCGTTGTGCGCGAAAAGCAGGCGCAGGGCCGCAAGGTGGCCATGATTGGCGACGGCATCAACGACGCGCCCGCGCTGGCGCGTGCGGATGTGGGCATTGCCATCGGTGCGGGTACGGACGTAGCGATTGCATCGGCGGATGTGGTGCTGATGAAGAGCGATTTGATGGATGCGGTCGACGCGATTCGCCTGTCGCGGCAGACCATGCGCAACATCCGTCAGAATCTGTTCTGGGCATTTTTCTATAACTGCATCGGCATCCCGATTGCAGCGGGCGTGCTGTGGCTGCCGCTGGGGCTCAAGCTCAGCCCGATGATTGGCGCGGCCGCCATGAGCCTGAGCTCGGTTTGCGTGGTTTCCAACGCATTGCGTTTGAAGTTTTTTAAGGCCTCTCCCAAGCCGGAGAGCAGCCAATGTGTAGTACTGCCGAAGGAGGAAGTAAGTAAAATGGAACAGACCAAGGTCATTCAAATCGAAGGTATGATGTGTGAGCATTGTGTGGCGCATGTGAAAAAGGCGCTGGAGGCGTTTGACGGCGTGAGCGCACAGGTGGATTTGCAAAGCGGCATGGCGACGGTCAAGGGCGGCACTCTGCCGGATGACGCCAAGCTGACCGACGCAGTCGAGCAGGCGGGCTATAAGGTGGTCGGCCTCAAATGAGGGCGGACCGAAAAAAGGTCGAGCCGCTGCTGCGCACCGCGCGCGGCCAGCTCGACGGCGTGCTCAAGATGATTGAGGACGACCGCTACTGCATGGAAATCGTCACGCAGCTGCAGGCAATCGAGTCGCTGGTGCACAAGGCGCAGCGCGAGGTGCTGCGCGGGCATCTGGCGGGCTGCGTGCAGGATGCATTCGCAACGGGCGACGAGCAGGCCCGCGAAGGCAAGCTCGACGAGATTATCAAGCTGCTCGACAAAGCGTGAGCGCATTTGCCAGCGCCGCGTGCGCCTGTGCAGGATAAGGCATAACAAAAGAGCGGAAGGGTTCTTCCGCTCTTTTTGATTGGGGGATATGCTCACAGGAAGGCGCGCAGTTCTTCGAGCATGCGCTCCATCTGTGCATCCGTGCCGACCGTGATGCGCAGGTAGTTGTCGATGCGCGGCAGCTTGAAATACCGGATAAAGATGTTTTTCTGCCGCAGATATGCAAAAATCTCCGGCGCTTTTTTGGTCGGGTGCGTGACAAACAGGAAGTTGGTCAGCGAGGGCTGGACGGTGAAGCCGAGCTCGCGCAGCGCGTCAGCCGTGCGCTCACGCGTGGCCATGACCTTGCGGCAGGTGTCCTGAAAATACGCTTCGTCCGCGACCGCGGCTTCGCCTGCGGCAAGCGCAAGCGCGTCCATGGTGTAGGAGTTATAGGAGTTCTTGACCGCTTCGAGCGTTGCAATCAGCGTTTCCGAGCCGAGCGCATAGCCGATGCGCAGGCCCGCGAGCGAGCGCGACTTGCTCATCGTCTGCACGACGAGCAGATTTTCATATTTCTCAATGAGCGGCACCGCACTCTGCGCGCCGAAGTCCACATAGGCTTCGTCGATGATAACCACGCAGTCTGCGTTGTGCAGCAGGAGGTCCTCGAGAGAGGCGAGCGCCACGCCGCGACCGGTCGGCGCGTTCGGGTTGGGCAGAACGATGCCGCCGTTCGGCTTGTCAAAGTCGCGGATGTTTACACAGAAGTTTTCGTCCAGCGGCACAGTCTCATAGGGGATGCGGAGCAGGTCGCACCAGACCGGATAGAACGAGTAGGTGATATCCGGATAGAGAATCGGCTGCTCCGAGCAGAAAAACGACTGGAACGCAAGCGCGAGCACATCGTCCGAGCCGTTGCCGAGAAACACCTGTGTCGGTTTTACGCCAAAACGACCGGCAAGCGCGGTTTTGAGCGCCTTTCCGTTCGCGTCCGGATAAAGCGCGAGACGCGAAGCGTCGAACGTGCGCAATACTTCGGTAACGCCCGGCGCGGGCGGATACGGGTTTTCGTTGGCGTTTAACTTGATGATATCGTCGCTCTGCGGCTGCTCGCCCGGTACATAGGGGTCGATGCGGCGCAGCTTTGCGAGAAAGGGCTTGTCCATCGGGAAAACTCTCCTTTGTTCATTTTACTGACTGCGGATAGTTTATCACAGTAAAGCGAGAAAGTCAAGCCCTGTTTGTGTGCGCTGCAAAAGCGTGGTATAATCATGCTATCAGAAAAGCATAGAAAGGGTGCAAGGGATGTACCAACCCTTAGCGGATAAAATCCGCCCGAAAACATTGGATGATGTGGTCGGTCAGCAGCACCTGCTGGGCAAAACCGGCCTGCTGCGCCGCGTTATCGAGTCGGGCACGATTCCGAATATGATTTTTTACGGCCCGTCCGGCGTGGGCAAGACAACGGTCGCATCCATCATCGCAAAGCAGACCGAAAGAAAGCTATACCACCTCAACGCCACGACCGCGGGCATCGCGGACATCAAGGCGATTATCGACGAGCTGGATACCTTTCTTGCGCCCAACGGCGCGCTAGTGTATCTGGACGAAATCCAGTATTTCAACAAAAAGCAGCAGCAGAGCCTGCTGGAGTTCATCGAAACGGGCAAAATGACGCTCATCGCGTCTACGACCGAAAATCCGTATTTCTACGTGTATAATGCGATTTTAAGCCGCAGCACGGTGTTTGAGTTCAAGCCAATCGAGGTTTCGGACATGCAGCACGCGGTCGAGCGGGCGTTTGCGCTTGCCATTGGAGACAAGGGCACGCCTGTTGAGAATGGGGTCACGGCCTACATCGCGCAGGCGGTCGGCGGCGACGTGCGCAAGGCGCTCGGCGCGGTCGAACTGCTTGTGCTGGGCGCGGGAAAGGACGGCGTGACGCTGGCGGACGCGAAGCAGGCGGCGCAGCGCTCCAACATGCGCTACGACCGCGACGGCGACAGCCATTACGATATCCTGTCCGCGCTGCAAAAATCCATCCGCGGCTCGGACCCGGACGCCGCACTGCACTATCTCGCGCGCCTGCTCGAAGCGGGCGACATGATTTCAGCCGCGCGGCGCATGCTGGTCATTGCCAGCGAGGATATCGGTTTAGCGTACCCGCAGTGCGCGGCTATTGTGAAGGCGTGCGTAGACAGCGCGTTTCAGCTCGGCTTGCCCGAGGCGCGCATCCCGCTGGCGGAGGCGGTCATTCTGATGGCGACCGCCCCCAAGTCCAACAGCGCCGCCGCGGCGATTGACGCGGCGGTGGCGGATGTGCGCGCGGGCAAAACCGGAGACATTCCGGCGCACATCAAGGATGCGCACTACGGCGGCGCGCAAAAGCTGGGCCGCGGGTTGACCTATCAGTATCCGCACGCCTTCCCCAACCATTGGGTGCGGCAGCAGTACCTGCCGGACCAAATCAAGGATGCGCATTACTATGACTATGGCCCGAACAAGACCGAGCAGGCCGCAAAAGCGTATTGGGAGCGCGTCAAGGGCGAAAAATAGGCTTATTCGAATACAGTAGCGATGTATTTGCGCTCGCAGCAGGAGGGGGTGTATACCCACTGGTCGATATGGCCGTCCGTGATGAAATACGGCGGTGGGTCGGGTGCGCCCGCGGGCGCAAGCACGTCAATGACGGTCAGTTTGATTTTCATGCGCTGCGGCAGGATGGATTTGATGTAGACCGACACGATGGTGCCGGGGGCAAGGTCGTCGCGCGGTTCGGCAAGGCCGGACAGGTTGGGGGCAAGCTCAATAAAAACGCCGTACGGCTCGACCGAGCGCACCACCCCGCGCGCGGTTTCGCCGGGCGAAAACAGCGCGGCGTTTTCCTCCCATGTGCCGAGCAGCTCGCGGTGGGTCAGGGAGATGCGCCGCGTCTCTGTATCGACCGAGCGCACAACGGCGCGGATGCGCTGACCGACGTGCAGCCGGTCGGCGGGGTGGAAAATGCGCGAAACCGACAGGTTTTCAATGCCGATGAGGGAGGCCACGCCGCAGCCGATATCGACAAACGCGCCGAAGTTCTCCAAATGGGTCACGGCGGCGGGTATGACGTCGCCCGGCCGCAGGGTTTCGAGCAAATGGTCCTGCGCGCGCTGCTGCGCAATGGTGCGCGACAGCCAGATGGTCGGCGTTTCCGCGCTTTCATCAATTTCGGTGACAACAAAACAGGTGGGCTTGCCCACGCGGGACAGAATGGCGATTTCGCGGGTGTCGCCCTCGGCTACGCCCAGCGCGCAGCAGGAGCGCGGCATGATGCCCTGCGCAAAGCCGAGGTCGAACAGCAGGTCATGCGCAGGGGTGCATCGCTGCGCGACCGCTTCGAGAATCATCCCCGCATCCTGTGCGCGCCGCAGCCCATCGAGGGACGCGAGCGCCTGCTGCACTTCGGGCAGCGCGGTGTAACTGCCCTCAGGCAGATAGCATTCGCTTGTTTTCATAATATAGCAGAGCCTCCTTTGGGGTCTGTCATACTATATGAAAAAACGGCTGGGATTAGCACTGCAAATGTGGTATGATGAAAGCGAACAGATGGCTGCGGTCATCCGGAAGGAAAGGGGAAATGAAGTATGGATGTGCAGGTCGGAGACGTTCTGACCATGAAAAAGCCGCATCCTTGCGGCTCCAAGCAGTGGAAGGTGCTGCGCACGGGCATGGATTTCAAGCTCAAGTGCACGGGCTGCGGGCATGAGGTGATGCTGCCGCGCTCGAAGGCGGAAAAAAACATCCGATTGATTGAACGGGAGGGGAAACCGGTATGCTGATTGACGGAAAACAGATGCATTTGCAGATTACCAAGGGCGATGTGGGGCGCTATGTGATTTTGCCGGGCGACCCGGCGCGCTGCGAGAAGATTGCACGCTATTTTGACGCGCCGCAGAAAATCGCGCAGAACCGTGAATATACCATTTGGACGGGCACGTTGGACGGCGAGCCGGTGGCCGTCTGCTCGACCGGCATCGGCGGCCCGTCGGCTGCGATTGCGCTGGAAGAGCTGGTGGAATGCGGCGCGGATACCTTTATCCGCGTGGGCACCTCGGGCGGCATCGTGGATGAGGTCTGCGGCGGCGACATCGTCATTGCGACTGCGGCCATCCGACAGGAGGGCACGAGCCGCGAATATCTGCCGGTCGAGTTTCCGGCGGCGGCGAATTTTGAGGTCGTCAGCGCGCTGCGGGACGCGGCAATCAAACTGGGCCTGCCCCATCATATCGGCGTTATCCAGTCCAAGGATAGCTTTTACGGCGAGATTCGCCCCGCCCAGCAGCCCATCGCGGATGAGCTGCTCGCCAAGTGGAAGGCGTGGAAGGCGGCGGGCGCCCTGACCAGCGAAATGGAGACGGCGGCGCTGCTCATCGTCTCGCAGGTGCTGCATGTGCGCTGCGGCGCGGTGCTCAACGTCCTGTGGAATGCGGACAACGACGAGGCGCCGAACATCCCGCCGGACGCGGCCGAGCGCGGCGTGCGCACGGCGGTCGAGGCGCTGCGCATTCTGATTCGGGAGGATAAGGCGCACTGACATGGAAAAACAGAAAAAGCAAAAGCGTGCGGCCGATTTGGGGAACGACCCGGTCGGCCCTCTGCTTGTTCGCCTTGCGCTGCCGACCGTGTGCGCGCAGGTGGTCAACCTTTTGTATAACATTGTCGACCGCATCTATATCGGGCAGATTCCGGTCGAGGGCAAGCTGGCGCTGACCGGTATGGGCGTGACCTTCCCGGTCATCACGCTCATTTCAGCCTTTGCCGCGCTCATCGGTATGGGCGGTTCGCCGCGCGCCTCGATTGCGATGGGCGCGGGGGAGCACGAAAAGGCCGAGCGCACGCTCGGCACCTGCACCGCCGCTCTGTGGGGGCTGGCGGTCGTGCTGACGGTGGTGTTCCTGTTGTTCCAAGAGCCGCTGCTGGTGCTGTTCGGCGCGTCGGCAGACACGCTGCCCTATGCGATGCAGTACCTGAATATTTATGTGCTGGGTACGATTTTTGTCATGACCGCGCTCGGACTCAACGGCTTTATCACCGCGCAGGGCAAGTCCGGCGTTGCGATGAAAACCGTGCTGATTGGCGCGGTATTAAATGTTGTGCTCGACCCGGTGTTCATCTTCGTATTTGGGCTGGGTGTGCGTGGCGCGGCGATTGCAACCGTTATCTCGCAGGCGGTTTCTGCTTTGTGGGTGGTGCGGTTTTTGACCGGCAGCAAGACCACGCTGCGGCTGAAAAAAGCCTTTTTCCGGTTGGATAAGCGTCTGCTGGTGCCTGCGATTGCGCTGGGCGCGTCGCCGTTTGTCATGCAGTCCACCGAAAGCCTGCTGACCGTGACGTTTAACGTATCCTTGCAGAAATATGGCGGCGATTTAGCTGTCGGCGCGATGACCATATTGACGTCGGTTGCACAGATGGTGCAGATGCCGCTGATGGGGCTGGCGCAGGGCGCGCAGCCGATTTTGAGCTTCAACTATGGCGCGAAGCGGCCCGACCGCATGAAGCAGGCGGTCAAATATAACCTGCTGATTGCCTGCGTGTTCGCGTTCGGCGTTTGGGCACTTGCGATGCTTGCGCCGCATATGCTTGCGCGCCTGTTCGCGCACGACAGCGCGCTGATTGACGAGACGGCGTGGGCGCTGCGCATCTATTTCGCCGTGGGATTTGTGGCGGCGTTCCAGAATACGTTCCAGCAGAGCTTTGTCGCGCTGGGCGAGGCCAAGATTTCGCTGTTCCTTGCGCTGGAGCGCAAGATTATCCTGCTCATCCCGATGATTCTCATTTTGCCGCATTTCTTTGGGGATAAGCTGTTTGCGGTGTTCTTTGCCGAGCCGGTCGCCGACCTGCTCGCAGCCGCCACGACAACAACGCTGTTCCTTATTCGCTTCCGGCAGATTGTGCACCGCATATCGTAAAGCAAATCGCGCCGTAAGGGTGCATCGAACCAAAAAAGAACCGCCTTGTGGCGGTTCTTTTTTGGTTTCGTGTTATCGGGCGTGTATCGGAACATTTTCTTCGCTGGGGCGCATCTGCGCGCGGCGCGTTGCGTCCCCTTCGTCCAAACCGGTACGGTTTGAACGAGATTATTCCAGCTCGAATGCTCCGGTGTACAACTGGTAGTACTTGCCGTGCTCGGCAATCAACTGCTCGTGGTTGCCGCGCTCGATGATGTGGCCGAGCTGGAGCACCATGATAACGTCCGCGTTCTGTACGGTGGACAGACGGTGCGCGATGACAAATACGGTGCGTCCGTACATCAAACTGTCCATGCCGGCCTGCACGATGGACTCGGTGCGCGTGTCGATGCTGCTCGTCGCCTCGTCAAGGATCATAACCGGCGGGTCGGCAACGGCCGCGCGCGCAATCGAAATCAACTGGCGCTGGCCTTGCGACAGGCTGCCGCCTTCGCCGTCGATGACGGTGTCGTAGCCGTCCGGCAGACGGCGGATGAAGTCGTCCGCGTTGGCCAGCTGTGCGGCTGCCTCGACCTCCTGATCGGTCGCGTCCAGATTGCCATAGCGGATATTGTCGCGGATGGTGCCGGTAAACAGATTGGTGTCCTGCAAAACGATGCCCAACGAGCGGCGCAAGTCAGACTTCTTGATTTTGTTGATATTGATGCCGTCATAGCGAATCTTACCGTCCGCAATGTCGTAAAACCGGTTGATGAGGTTGGTAATCGTGGTCTTGCCCGCGCCGGTCGCGCCGACAAAAGCGACCTTCTGACCGGGCTCAGCGTACAGTGTGATGTTGTGCAGCACAATCTTATCCGGGTCGTAGCCAAAGTCCACATCGGTGAAACGCACGTCGCCCTTGACCTGCTGGTAGGTGATGGTGCCATCCTCATGCGGGTGCTTCCACGCCCAGATGTTGGTCTTTTCCGGGGTTTCGACCAGATTGCCCTGCTTGTCGTACTTGGCGTTGACAAGCGTGACATAGCCGTTGTCCTGCTCAGGCTCTTCGTCCATCAGCTCGAAGATACGCTCTGCACCGGCCAGTGCCATGATGATGGAGTTAAACTGCTGCGAAATCTGGGTCACCGGCATGGTAAACGACTTGGTCAGCTGCAGGAACGAGGCGATAACGCCGATGGTAATGCTGCTGCCGACGACGCCGGACAGTGCCAGCGTGCCGCCGACCACAGCCACCAGCACATACAGCAGGTTGCCGATGTTGGCCATAATCGGCATTAGGATGTTGGCAAAGGTATTGGCGTTCTTGGCGCTTTCGCACAGCGCATCGTTGAGCACATCAAACTGCTCTTTGCACTTTTCCTCATGGCAGAATACCTTGACGACCTTCTGGCCGCCAATCATTTCCTCAATGTAGCCGTTGACCTTGCCCAGCGCGGTCTGCTGCTCGAGGAAGAAGCGGGCGGACTGGCCGCCGATGCGTTTGACGACCACCAGCATCACGGCGATGCCGAGCAGCACGAACAGCGTCAGCCAGAAGTTGGTCACCAGCATGGCGATGAACACCGCGATAATGGTCATCAGCGAGGAGAACATCTGCGGTACGGACTGGCTGAGCATCTGTTGCAGCGTGTCGGTATCGTTGGTGAAGTGGCTCATCAGGTCGCCGTGGGTGTGCGTGTCAAAATAGCGGATGGGGAGCTTTTGCATGCGCCCAAACATTTCGTCGCGCACCTGCTTGAGGATGCCCTGCGAAATCGACACCATGATACGGTTGTACAGGAAGGTCGAAACAATGCCCACCAGATACACCAGCGCCATGAGCGCAATCGCATGAATCAGGCCGGTGAATACGGGCGAGGCCTGCAAAAGCAGCGGCGCGATATAATCGTCAATCAATACGCGCAGGAACATCGAGCCTGCGACGTTCGCCACTGCGGAAAACAGGATGCAGACCAGCACCACAGTAAACTGCACGGCGTAGCCGCCTTTAAAGTAACGAAGCAAACGCGCGAGGGTTTTCTTCGGGTTTTTGCTGCGCTTGCCGCCGGCCATCTGACCGTGACGGCCCGGGCCGCCGGGACCGCCCATCGGGCCTCTCATTCCGGGTCCTGCCATTATTCCTCGCCTCCTTTCTTCATCTGCTGGTTGTAGATTTCCTGATAGATGGTGTTGCTGGCCAGCAGCTCGTCATGCGTGCCGACGGCCTGAATTGCGCCGCCGTCCAGAATCACAATCTGGTCGGCGTCCTGCACAGAGGAGATGCGCTGCGCGATAATCAGCTTGGTGGTGTCCGGGATTTCCTCCGCGAACGCCTTTCGGATGAGCGCGTCGGTCTTGGTATCGACCGCGCTGGTCGAGTCGTCCAGAATCAGCACCTTGGGCTTTTTCAGCAGCGCGCGGGCGATACACAGACGCTGCTTCTGGCCGCCGGACACGTTGGTGCCGCCCTGCTCGATATAGGTATCGTACTTATCCGGCATCTGCTCGATAAATTCGTCGGCCTGTGCCAGACGGCAGACACGTTCCAGCTCCGCGTCGCTTGCGTGCTCGTTGCCCCAGCGCAGGTTTTCCTTAATCGTGCCGGAGAACAGCACGTTTTTCTGCAATACCATGGCGACCTGCTCGCGGAGCGCTTCAATGTCGTAGTCGCGCACATCCACGCCGCCGACCTTGACCGAGCCGGTGGTCACGTCATACAGGCGCGGGATAAGCTGCACCAGAGTGGACTTTGCCGAGCCGGTGCCGCCCAGAATGCCGATGGTCTGACCGGCTTTGATGTGCAGGTCGACGTCCCGGAGTGCAAGCTTGTTTGGGTCGCCCTTGTAGCTGAAGTTGACGTCTTCAAAGTCAATGTCGCCGCTCTTGACCTCGGTGACCGGATTTTCCGGATTGTGCAGGTCGGACTTTTCCTCAAGCAGCTCTACGATACGTTCCGCGCTGGCCTTGGACATGGTAATCATGACAAATACCATGGCTACCATCATCAGGCTCATCAGAATCTGCATCGCGTAGGAGAACAGGCTGGTCAGCTCGCCGGTCGTCATGGTGCCGTTCACAATCAGGCGCGCGCCGAACCACGAGATGAGCAGCATGCAGGCGTACATGCAGAACTGCATGAGCGGCATAACGCCCGCCATGGTTTTCTGCGCCTTGGAGAACTGACGGTACAGCAGGCCGGATACGCCCTTGAACTTTTCGGTTTCGTGGTCCTCACGCACATAGGCCTTGACCACGCGGATGCCGCGCACGTTTTCCTGCACGACCGTATTCATGCGGTCGTAGGTTTTGAACACGCGCTCAAATACCGGCGCAACGCTCTTCATCAGCAGCCCCAGACCGATTGCCAGTACCGGCAGCACGCACAGAAAGATGAGCGCAAGCTGGCTGTTGATTTGGAACGCCATGACCAGCGCGAACACCAGCATCACCGGGCAGCGCACGGCGATGCGCGTGCACATCTGGAAGGAGTTCTGCACGTTGGTGACGTCGGTCGTCAGACGGGTGACGATGGAGCCGGTGGAGAACTTATCAATATTGGAAAACGAGAAATCCTGTACCGCATAATACATATCGTGGCGCAGGTTGCGGGCGAAGCCCGTGGAGGCACGCGCGGCATAAGTGCCTGCCGCCGCGCCGAAAACCAGCGCGAGCATGGCGCAGATAATCAGAATGATGCCGTATTTCCAGATTTCCCCCATATTTTGCGCATCAATGCCCCGGTCGATCAGCAGCGCCATCACCGCGGGGATGACGACCTCCATCACGACCTCCAGCACAACGAAAAACGGCGTGAGCAGCGCTTCCTTTTTGAAATCACGCACGCTTTTTAACAGCCTCTTAATCATCCTTGTCCCTCCGAAGCTTTGCGTTGATAATTTTCCAAATTGGCACGGATTTTTTCACAGACACGAAACCAGACGGCAAGATCTTCCGGATCGATGCCCTCTTCCATGAGCGCCTCGGTCTGTGCCATCGCCTGATGGATGCGCTCATACAGCGCTTTGGCCCGGTCGGTTAGCACCAGACGCTTGAGCCGCCGGTCCTGCTCCACCGGCTCGCGCCGCAGCAGGCCGTGCTCTTCCATCAGATTCAGGATGCCGGTTGCGGTAGAACGCCGGATGCGGAAATAGGTTTCAACATCCCGCTGAAAGCGCTCCTCCTTTGTCTGCATCAGGAACCACAGAATCATCGCCTGCATCCCGGTGATGTTCGCCATCTCATCTTTATCGGTGATGCAAACCATCTGCCGTTTGATGAGGTTATTGAGCATGCCAAGCTCCGTGCCGATTCGCTTGTCACACACTTTGTTAGCCTCCTTACTATTAGCTTACTAACACATTATAGCGGGTTGCGGGGCAATGTCAACCATCTTCACAGAATGTTCAAAAAAAGCCTGCCGCATGACAAGGCGGCAGGCAAAATGCAGTTCGCTTTTGTGCAGGTTTACGGCTGGTATGGCGGTGTAAGGAACAAATCCTGTAAAAGCGCTTGGCCGGTGCGCGTGCGGAATACTTTTTCGCCTGCGGTTTGGCAGGCATCCGGCGGCAGCGCATCTTCATAAGCGTTGACCAGAAAATCCGCTTCGAGCAGGATGCGGAAGTCCGTATCCTCGGATGCGCTATAGGTGTGGTGGTGTGCAATCAGCCACAGGATGCGCTTGCACGCCGCCGGGTCTGCGCCCACCTGTTCCAGCAGCGGCGCCGCGACCGCGGGACCTTCGACCTCCTGCCACTTGCCGGCGGGCGAGCCGTGCTTGTGCTCGGCCTCATGGATGCCGATGTCGTGCAGGACGGCGGCGGCTTCGAGTGTATTCTGTGTTTGTGCATCCAGCCCTTCGCGCTGCCCGATGAGGCGGCAGAACGCATAGACCTTCATAAAATGCTGCACACGGCGCGGGTCGCCTGCATCATAGGCGACGGCCAGCTCTGTCAGCTTGGCAATGTCAATCATCGGATAAACCCTCCCATTGGTATTTCTGCATGTCCACGCGGCCGTCCGGCGTGAATGTCACGCCGTCTTCTTCGAGCATGGCGCGCTGCACATCCGCGCCGCCGAAAGCAAAGGCGGGGGAGGTGCGTCCGTCTTTGGTCACCACGCGGTAGCAGGGGATGCCCTCCGGGTCGGGATTGGCGTGCAGCGCATAGCCGACCACCCGCGCCCAGCGCGGATTGCCCGCAAGAAAGGCCACTTGGCCGTAAGTTGCCACCGTGCCGCGCGGAATACGGCGCACAACTGCATAAATTCGTTCAAAAGCCGTCATTTTGCAAGATACTCCTTTTATAATTTCATTATATCAGCGCGGCCTCACAATTTCCATCCCTTTCGCAAAAGAAAAAAGGTATATTATTAACACGCTAAAGTATTGCACTCTACGGCGAAATACTATATAATAGGGAATGCACTACCGCAAGTATGTGAGTTATTCCGCACCTTTTTCTGAAGATAGGAAAGAGACTGCGGCAGAAATGTAAGGAGGATAAACAAAATGGCACTTACCAATTCTTACCTCAAGCGCGTGTATGAAACCGTACAAAAGCGCAACCCCAACGAGCCGGAATTTCAGCAGGCGGTTCTCGAAGTTCTCGAGAGCTTTGAGCCGGTTGTCGAAGCCCGTCCCGAGCTGGAGAAGAACGGTATCATCGAGCGCATCGTTGAGCCGGAGCGCATGGTGATGTTCCGTGTTCCGTGGGTAGACGACGAGGGCAAGGTTCAGGTCAACCGCGGTTTCCGCGTGCAGTTCAACTCCGCAATCGGCCCCTACAAGGGCGGTCTGCGCTTCCATCCGTCCGTTAACGCTTCCGTTATCAAGTTCCTGGGCTTTGAGCAGTGCTTCAAGAACAGCCTGACCAGCCTGCCCATGGGCGGCGGCAAGGGCGGCTCCGACTTCGACCCGAAGGGCAAGTCCGATGCGGAAGTCATGCGTTTCTGCCAGTCCTTTATCACTGAGCTGTCCAAGCACATCGGCCAGTTCACCGACGTGCCGGCTGGCGATATCGGTGTCGGCGGCCGTGAAATCGGCTTTATGTACGGCCAGTACAAGCGTCTGCGCAACGAGTTCACCGGCGTTCTGACCGGCAAGGGCCTGTCCTACGGCGGTTCTCTGGCCCGTACCGAGGCGACCGGTTACGGCCTGTGCTATTACATGAAGGAAATGCTCGCATACAAGGGCACTTCGTTTGAGGGCAAGACGGTTGCCATCTCCGGTTCGGGCAATGTTGCCATTTACGCTTGCCAGAAGGCGACCGAGCTGGGCGCAAAGGTTGTCACCATGTCCGACTCCAACGGCTTCATCTACGATCCCAACGGCATCAACCTCGATATTGTCAAGGATATCAAGGAAGTCAAGCGCGGCCGCATCAAGGAGTATGCTGAGCGCGTTCCGGGCAGCACCTACACCGAGGGCCAGCGTCCGTGGAGTGTCAAGTGCGATATCGCGCTGCCTTGCGCGACCCAGAACGAGCTGGACGAGAACGACGCGAAGGCGCTGATTGCAAACGGCTGCAAGTTTGTTGCCGAGGGCGCAAACATGCCGTCCACGCCGGAAGCTGTTGCGGCGTTCCAGGCAAACGACGTATTCTTTGGCCCGGCTAAGGCGGCCAATGCGGGCGGCGTTGCGACTTCCGGCCTCGAGATGAGCCAGAACTCGCTGCGTCTGTCCTGGACCTTTGAGGAGGTCGACCAGCGTCTGCATGATATCATGGTCAACATCTTCAAGACCTGCATCACTGCGGCTGAGAAGTACGGCCACAAGGATAATCTGGTCATGGGCGCCAACATCGGTGGCTTCGAGAAGATTGCCGACGCAATGCTCGCGCAGGGCGTATGCTAAAAACTTCATTTGCGGCGTACAGCCGCAAATGAGAAACGGCATCGCCAGCCGGTGGCTGGGAATGCCGATTGGGGCGTGTTGCAGAAATGAAATCTGCAGCGCGCCCTTTTATGCGCCGTCCAAAGGAGTATGTAGCCGATAGGTTGTGGAAAAA
>NZ_CALWUQ010000024.1 GCF_944384695.1 uncultured Agathobaculum sp.
TTGAGGCGGAGAACACCGCATTGCGGCAGCAGGTCAACCGCAACAGCGCGAACCATCCGGGGAATCGGCATAAATGAGTAAAGCAGAACTGCTTGCACCCGCCGGCTCGCCGGAAGGGGTGCGCGCGGCCGTGCAGTCGGGCGCGGGGGCTGTGTATATGGGCTTCGGCACATTCAATGCGCGCCGCAATGCACAGGGCTTTTCGGCTGACGAGATGGCGGACGCCATTGCCTACTGCCGCGCGCGGGGGGTCAAGACCAATATCACGCTCAACATCCTCGCGGGCGACCGGGAGCTGGACGCGGCGCTTCGTGACGCAAAGTTTTTGTATGAGGCAGGCGCGGATGCGCTAATCGTACAGGATTTGGGGCTGGCGCGCCTGATTCACGCGCATGCGCCGGATTTTGCGCTGCACGCTTCCACGCAGATGACCATCCACACGCTTGACGGCGCAAAGCAGGCGCGCGACCTTGGCTTTTCGCGCGTGGTGCTCAGCCGCGAGTGCACGCGGGACGAGGTGCGCCTGATTACCGAGCAGGCAGGCGTCGAGACCGAGGTGTTTGTGCACGGCGCGCTGTGCATGTGCTATTCGGGACAGTGCTACCTGTCCGCGGTCATCGGGCAGCGCTCGGGCAACCGCGGCCTGTGCGCGCAGCCTTGCCGCCTGCCGTATAACGGGGGCTATCCGCTCTCGCTGAAGGATTTGGCGCTGGCGGGGCATGTGGCGGAGCTTGCCGACCTCGGTGTGTCCTCGCTCAAGATTGAAGGCCGGATGAAGCGGCCGGAATACACCGCAATCGTCACGAAGATTTACGCGGATTTGCTGCGCGAGCATCGGAACCCGACCCCGGAGGAGCGAGATACGCTGCGGCGCGTCTTTTCGCGAGATGGATTTACCGACGGCTATTACACCGGCAAAAAAGGCGACGCGATGTTCGGCACCAAGACCGACGTGCCGCTGCATGAGGTGCAGTCGCTGTACAACGAGGCGGCGCACCGCTTTGCCGAGGGGAAAGAAGCGCCGCTTGTGCCGGTCTCGCTGTGCTTTACTGCGCGCGAGGATACGGGCGCGGTGCTCAGCGCGGACGGCGTTTCGGCTGCGGCGGCGGTCGAGCGGGCGCGGACCCGTCCGACCACACCGGAAATGGTGGAAAAATCCCTGCGCAAGACGGGCGGCACGCCGTTTTATATCAAAAACCTGCGCATTGAGATGGAGGACGGTCTGGCATTGCCCGCGTCTACCGTCAACGCCATGCGGCGCGACGCGCTCGCGCTGCTGCTGGCCAAACGCGCGGCCCCGCCGTCGCGGGACTGGCTGGAAGGCCCGCTGCTCGCGCGCGACGACGACAGCCGTCCGCGCACCGGCTTTTGCGGGTATACTGCGTCCGTGCGCACTAAGGCGCAGGCGGCCGCGCTGCGTAATTTGGGGCTGGAAACCATCTATGTGCCGCTGGATGTTGCGGCGCAGACCGGTCTGCCCGCTGTGCTGCCGCGTATCTTTTCGGACACGGAGCAGCCCGAAATCGAAATGCTGCTGGGCGAGGCGATGAGCCGCGGCACAAAAACCGTGCTGGCGGGCAACCTCGGCCATATCGCGCTGGCGCGGCGGCTGGGCTTTGCCGTGCGCGGCGACTTCGGCCTGAATGCGTTCAACAGCAAAACGCTGTATGCGCTGGCCGAAATGGGCGTGCAGCGACAGACATTGTCGTTTGAGGCGCGTCTGGCGCAGATTCGGGATATGCGCGGGCCGCTGGAAACCGAAATGATTGTTTACGGCCATCTGCCGCTGATGATTTTTGAAAACTGTGCCATTCGCCGTCAGCACGGCGGCAAGTGCAGCTGCGAGAACGGCGTCACCTATCTGACCGACCGCCGCGGCGAGCGCTTTGCGCTGCTGCCGGAATACGGCTGCCGCAATACGCTGCTGGGAAACCGGGCGCTTTGCCTGCGTGAGGATGTACGGCCGCTCGGCGTACAGACTGCGCGGCTGCTGTTTACCATTGAAACGCCCGAAGAGTGCGCGCGCATAGCCTGCGCGTTCCTCGAAGGCAACCCCATGGAAGGGGAATTCACCAACGGACTGTATAAAAGAGGAGTCGAATAATGCAAATCGTTCTGGCGTCCGCATCGCCGCGCAGGCGGGAGCTGCTGGCGCTGATTACCGAGAATTTTACCGTCTGTCCGGCGGATGCAGATGAGACGCTGCGCCCGGGCGCACCGCTGGATGAGGAGGTCGTGCGCCTGTCACAGCTCAAAGCGCAGGCAGCGCAGCAGATGTATCCGGATGCCGTGTGCATCGGGTCGGACACGATGGTGACGATAGACGGCTTGCCGCTGGGCAAGCCCGCGGATGCGGCGCAGGCAGCGGATATGCTGCGCCGTTTGCGTGGCCGCACCCATGAGGTGCTGACCGGACTGGCCGTGCTGCCGCCTGCGGGTGAGGCGCGCACGCTGTGTACCTGCACGCGGGTGACCTTCCGTGCCTTCGATGAGGACGAGCTGGCGGCCTATCTTGCCACGGGCGAGCCGCTGGACAAGGCGGGCGCGTACGGCATTCAGGGCCCTGGCGCGCTGCTCATCGACGGCATTGAGGGCGACTATTACAGCGTCATGGGACTGCCGATTGCCGGACTGCATGTGATTCTGCGGCAGCTTGCGCGGGAAATATGCTGAAACCGGCGCTGTTGGAAACGATGAAAGGAGTTTAGGACTTTTGCGAAGACGTAACAGAGTGGGGTCCCGTTTTGTGGTCGGCGTGGTGATTGTGATTTTGCTGTGCATCCTGTCCGCGCTGTACAGCGGCGTGACCGGCAATCCGTCTCCGGTGACCCGGGTGGTCAGCTTTGTGACCACCCCCGTGCAGCGGCTGGCTTCCGGCGTGACCGGTGCGCTGGGGAAGGGCTTTGGATACTTTACCGAATTTGATAATCTCAAGGCGGAAAACGAGGAGCTGAAAAAGCAGATTCGTGATATGGAGCAGACCGTGCGCGACGCGGAGCTGGCGATTGAGGAAAATAATCAGCTGCGTGCAGCGGCGGGCCAGCCGGAGCGCACGCGCGAACTGACGACCGTCAACGCCGAGGTCATCGCCCGCAATCCGGGCGACTGGGCGATGACGCTCAGTTTGGATAAAGGCTCGTCCCACGGCGTGGAGGAAGGCGATTTGGTCACGACGGTGGACGGCATGGTGGGCTATGTCAGCGAGGTGTATTCCAACACCTGTGAGGTCACGACCGTAATCGATGTGGAGATGCAGTGCGGTGCGCTGATTACCCGCACCCGGGAAACGGCCATTGCCGAGGGCAATTACGATTTGATGGCGGAGGGCAACCTGCGGCTGAGCTATCTGACCGAGGATGCCAGCGTCGTTATCGGTGATACGGTGGAGACCTCCGGCCGCGGCGGGCTGTTCCCCAAGGGCGTGATGATTGGCACGGTCGAGAGCGTTCTGCCCGAGGAAAACGGCATTTCCTACTATGCGGTGATTAAGCCGTTTGTGAATGTGGATACGGTATCAAGCGTTTCCATTGTCACCGACTTTACGGATACGACGGAGTGAGTACATGCAGAGAGAACAATTATCCATCCCGAAAATCGTGCTGTACATTCTGTTTGCGCTGCTGATTTATGTGCTGCAAACCAGTCTGTTCGGCACGTGGTCGATTCGCGGCTATCACCTGGATTTGCTGCCCGCGCTGGTGGCGGCGGCCGCGCTGCTGGACGGGCCGGTGGAAGGCGTGATTATCGGCATTACGGTGGGCCTGTTTTACGATTTGGGCTTTATCGGTATTGACGGCCTGTATCCGCTGTTTTTCCTGATATTCGGTTTCATTGCGGGGGAGATGAGCCGCCTGACGCTCAGCGGAAGCTATGTGTCCATGGTGCTGATGACGGCGTTTGAAATGCTTGTGCTGGGGCTATTGCGGTATTTTGCCTATCTGCTGCCACAGGCCGGCGCATCCTTTGGTCTGGTGCTGCGCCAGATCATCGGCGGGACGCTGCTGGCCTGCGTGTTCTGCTTTATCGTATACTGGCCGATGCAGAAAATCAGCCGGAAATTCGCCAACCGATGAGAAGCGAAAAGAGGAACCCCTATGGTAAATAAAACACAACTGCTGCGCCGTTTGCTGGTACTGGGCTGTCTGCTGCTGCTTTGCATGGGACTTGCGGGCGGACAGCTGCTTCAGCTGCAGCTCATCAATGGTGAAAGCTATGTGCGCCGGTCGGCGAGCTTTTTGACGACAACCTCCACCGTGTCGGCGGCGCGCGGCGAAATCCTGGACCGCTATGGACGGGCAATGGTGA
This sequence comes from uncultured Agathobaculum sp., assembly GCF_944384695.1. Taxonomy (GTDB): domain Bacteria; phylum Bacillota; class Clostridia; order Oscillospirales; family Butyricicoccaceae; genus Agathobaculum. The sequence continues at coordinate 4,306 of NZ_CALWUQ010000024.1, forward strand.
CCAACCAGACCGGTTTTTCCCTTGTGCTGATTTATTCCTCCTTCTGGGAGGATAAGGAGGACCGCTTTGAGGTGCTGCTGGATTTGGCCAACCGGGTCAAGGCGGATGGCACCGCAGCCGCATCCGAAGGCACTGCCGGAGAGGGGACGGAGGACGAAACCGAAACCGGTACGGATACGACGGAAGAAACGAGCGGCGCGGTGCTCAATGATGTGATGCCGATTACGGACACTGCGCCATATGAATATGTTGGCGCGGAGGGCGACGCTGAGCGCAAGGCACTGTCGGATTACATGAAGCAAAGTGCGGATACGCTGGGTTTGACTGCTGTGCAGACGGCAAAAACCGCGGCAAACACCGCCAATGAGGAGAATCCGCAGTATGATGCGGACGGCAATAAAATCGATCAGGTGTCGCAGATTGACGCGACTACACTGGTGTCCGCCTCCGAGTTTCTCAGCGCCATGCGCGCTTACATGGAGGAAAGCCTTGGCATGCAGACCGGGCTATCCGACGCGGATGCACGCACGCTGATCGGCCTGTATTACAGCATGCGGCGTGTCGGCTTTAACAATAATGCGACCTTTACGCTGGCGGACAATGTTTCCATGGACCTTATCGCTTATATCAAGGAGCACCACCAGCAGTATACCGGCGTGGATGTACAGAGCGAAGCCATCCGCAAGTACGATACGACCTACGCCGCGCATTTGCTGGGCACGGTTGGTCCGATGTATACGGAAGAATGGCAAGGCACGAAAAACGGTGGCCCGTATGAGGACAAAGAGGGCTACACCATGAATGATACCATCGGCAAGAGCGGTCTGGAGGCCGCGCTGGAGGAGTATCTGCACGGTACGGCAGGTTCGCGCACGGTCGAAACCGATTTGGGCGGCGACAGTATCACCGACCATGCCAGTTCATATGCGCCGCAGCCGGGTGACAATGTCATCACGACCATTGATTTGGAATTGCAGGCAGTGGCGGAACAGTCACTGGCAAATTACCTTTCCGATTATCAGCGCGGCGGCGCGGCGGTCGCGCTCGACCCGGATACGGGCGAGGTGCTGGTCATGGCGTCCTACCCGACCTACGATTTGGAAAACTACAACAAGGATTACGACCAGATATCCAACGACTCGAGAAGTCCGGAGCTGAACCGTGCCACGCAGGGTCTGTATCCGCCCGGTTCGACCTTTAAGGTGCTGACAGCGATTGCGGCGCTCGAAGAGGGCGTTATCGACGCGAACACCACCTATACTTGTGACGGCAAGTTCGAATACGGCGGCGTGACATTCACCTGTTCCAACCACGACCAGCCCATGACGCTGGATGTGACGCAGGCCATCAAATATTCCTGTAACGTGTTTTTCTACAATGTCGGCCAGCAGCTGACCGGTGCGCATCTGGAAAACTGGTGCGATAAATTCGGTCTGGGCAATGTGACCGGCGTCGAGATTGCGGAGTATGCCGGTCAGGCGGCAGGCCCGACCGAGCGCGAGGCGAACCGCAAAAACGACCCCACGCTGCGTGAGTGGCAGGGCGGTGACGATGTCAACGCAGCGATTGGTCAGTCGGATAACCTGTTTACCCCCTTGCAGCTGGCAAACTATATGGCGGCGGTCGTCAACGGCGGCACGCTGTATCAGCCGACGCTGGTCAAGAGCATCAAAACCTATGATTATTCCGACGTGGTCGAGGAGCAGCAGCCGGAGGTTATCGACACCATCGAGTTCTCGGATGCGACGCGCAATCTGGTCATGCAGGGCATGAGCGAGGTTACCGCCGAGGGCGGTACCGCGGCGACCACCTTTGCGGATTATCCGATCGCGGTCGGCGGCAAGACCGGTTCGGCGGAAATGTTTGAGCTGTCCGACCCGGATGACCCCAACAGCGCGGTTATCAAATATACCAACGGCTTGTTTGTAGCCTTTGCGCCGTTTGATGACCCGGAAATCGTTATTTGCGTGGTCGGCGAAGGCGCGGGACACGGTTCCGCAGTCGCGCCGGTCGTGCGGGATATCCTCGATGCGTATTTCGCGGAGGAGGAGCCGGACACGGTGGAATCCGTGCAGAGCGAAAACACGATGGTGCCCTGACGGAATCTTTCAGTGCAATAAAAACTTTGCACAAGTGCTTGTAAATTGACGGTTGGTGGTTTATAATACAATATATAAGTTTTTCTATTTCGGAGGCGGTATGTTGAAGGTGATTCTGGTTGCGTCCGGTAAGGGCGGCACAGGGAAAACCTCCTTTACGGCGGGCGTGGGTGCTGCGTTGGCGCAGCTTGGCCACCGCGTGCTCCTGATCGACGGCGACTGCGGCCTTCGGAATCTGGATATCGTGCTGGGGATGTCGGACAGGGTGGTTTATTCCTTTGCCGACGTGGCGGGCGGCGCTGTGCCGCTCGGTGATGCCATGGCGCGGCATCCGGAGTATCAGACCCTGTACTTATTGACGGCGCCGGTGGCGCTGCCTGCGCTCAGTGAGCGCGGCATGGAGCAGCTGGCCGTACAGGCGGAGGAAGCCGGATTCGATTATCTGCTGGTGGACGGTCCTGCGGGGCTGCCCGCGGAGCTTTCCTTTCTGGCGCATATTGCAACGCAGGCGGTGGTTGTCACGTCGACCGACCGGGCCTGTATCCGCGGGGCGGAGCGATGTGCGCGCAAGCTGGAAGACGAGTATTGTATCCAGCGTATTCGTATGGTGCTCAATCGGGTGCGTCCGCAGCTCATCTGCCGCGGCAAGTCGGGCAATATTGACGACGCGATGGATGAAGCGGGGTTGCCGCTCTTGGGCGTTGTGCCGGAGGATGAGGATTTGATTTCCTGCGGCAACAGCGGAAAAAGCATTTTGGGCATCAAGCATACGGGTGCGGCACGTGCCTTTCAGAACATCGCGCGCCGGTTGGATGGCGAGCGGGTGCCGCTCATTCGCATTTGAACGGCGATGATACACAACAAAGCATCTTTTCTGCAAAACATACGCAACCAAACAGCATAGCATAACGCAACCAGAGAGTGGAAACAGCATATATGTGGTACGTGGAAAGGGGATGTTTCGGAAATGAACATAGCGCTTATCGCACACGACCGGAAAAAGGAGCTGATGGTTCAGTTCTGTATGGCGTATTGCGGCATTCTGGCAAAGCATGATATTTGTGCAACCGGCACAACGGGAAAATTTGTGGAAGAAGCAACCGGACTGAAAATTGACAAGTGTTTGGCAGGCATGCAGGGCGGCGAGGAACAAATCGCATCCCGCGTTGCCTATAATGAAATTGACCTTGTGCTATTTTTCCGCGACCCCATGTCCAACTCTCAATATGAGCCGGATGTGCATGCCATTGCCCGGCTGTGCGATATGCATAACATCCCGATTGCGACCAACTCCGCAACGGCCGAAATGCTCATCCTTGGCCTCGACCGCGGTGATTTGGATTGGCGTAATATTGTCAATCCCAAGAATAAAAAATAAACGACAGAAAGCAATGCACCGGATGGGCAGATGGGCCTATTCGGTGCAATCGTCTGTCTTGAGGAGAATCAAAAAGTATGGAAAAAGTGAAACCCAGAACCCTGTCCGGCTTTATGGAGCTGCTGCCCGCCCCGCAGGTGCAGATGGAGCGCATCATGCAGGTGCTGCGCGAAACCTATGCCCTGTACGGCTTTTATCCGCTGGACACGCCGCTGATTGAGTCCTCCGAGGTGCTGCTTGCCAAGGGAGGCGGCGAGACCGAGAAGCAGATTTATCGCTTCACCAAGGGCGACAGCGATTTGTCGCTGCGCTTTGACCTTACGGTGCCGTTGGCAAAGTATGTTGCGCAGCATTACGGCGAGTTGACGTTCCCGTTTCGCCGTTTTCAGATTGGCAAGGTCTATCGCGGCGAGCGCGCGCAGCGCGGCCGCTTCCGCGAGTTCTATCAGGCGGATATCGATGTCATCGGCGACGGCAAGCTGGACATTATCAATGAGGCTGAGGTGCCGAGCATTATCTATAAAACCTTCACCTCGCTCGGCTTGCAGCGGTTTAAAATCCGCATCAACAACCGCAAGGTGTTAAACGGCTTTTTCGCCATCCTCGGTCTGACGGAGCAGGCGGGCGATGTGATGCGCACGATTGACAAGCTGGAAAAAATCGGTGCGGAAAAGGTGAAGGCCATTCTGGTGGATGATTTTGGCGTGGCAGGGGAAACGGCAGACGAACTGCTGGCGTTTATCCAGACCCCGGGCGGCACGCAGGGCATCCTTGCGGCGCTGGAGGGTTATAAGGGCCGGAACGAAGTGTTCGACCAGGGCGCAGAAGAACTGCGCACAGTCGCACAGTATATGACCGCTTTCGGCGTGCCGGAGGACCACTTTGAGATTGATTTGACGATTGCGCGCGGTTTGGACTATTACACCGGTACGGTGTATGAAACCGCGATGCTGGACCATCCGGAGATTGGCTCGATTTGTTCGGGCGGCCGCTACGACAATTTGGCGGAGTATTATACCGATAAGCAGCTGCCGGGTGTGGGCATCTCGATTGGCCTGACCCGTCTGTTCTATGTGTTGGGCGAGCAGGGGTATCTCAGCGACAGACAGAATTGTGCGCCTGCCGACGTGCTCATTCTGCCGATGACCGATGATATGGCGCCTGCAATTTCTCTGGCGACCAGCCTGCGTGAAGCGGGTATCCGCACGCAGCTTTACAGCGAGCAAAAAAAATTCAAACATAAGATTGGCTATGCCGACAAGCTGGGCATCCCTTATGTCATCTTCCTCGGCGAGGATGAGATTCAGGAAAACGTCGTTGCGGTCAAAGATATGGACTCCGGCGAGCAGGTCAAGGTGTCGCTTGCCGATGCGATTGCCCGCATCCGGGACGGTTTGGCTGCAAAGAATCAGGGCAAGGTCATCTGCGACAAGTAAATACAGGGGAGGGGGAACGTCTATGAAGGACAACGTGCAATTTATCTGGAGCTGTACGAAATTTCTCGCCTGCATCCTGTGCATCCTGAGTTCTGCCATTTGGTGGCTCATTGGTTTTGTGATTTTGGGCTATGTGGCAATCGTGCTCGGCCTGCTGTTTGCCGTGCTGACCTATGCCACCGAGATTTCCCCTGCGCTTAAAAAAGAAAATTCAGAGAATGAGGACTGATAAACATGAATAACACATCCATTGCGGGCATGAAGCGCACGCATATGTGCGGAGATTTGCGCCTTGCCGACGCGGGTCAGGAAGTCACGGTCAACGGTTGGGTGGACCGCGTGCGCGACAACGGCGGCGTGCTGTTCCTGCTGGTGCGTGACCGCGCGGGCATCGTGCAGTGCACGTTTGATAAGTCGGTTAACGCCGAGTTGTTCAATATTGCGTTCACCTGCCGCACCGAGTTTGTCGTAGCGGTGCGTGGTAAGCTGGTTGCGCGTGATGAAGCTGCCATCAACAAAAAGATGCCGACCGGTGAGGTCGAAATCATTGCCGAGGAAATCCGCATCCTGTCTAAGGCGGAAACCACGCCGTTTGAGATTGACGACTCCAAAGAGGTCGGCGATCAGGTACGCCTGAAGTACCGCTATCTGGATTTGCGCCGTCCGTCCATGCAGAAGAACCTGATGCTGCGCCACCGCGTCACGCAGGTGGCCCGCAACTATTTTGACGAGCAGGGCTTTATTGAGATTGAGACCCCGATGCTCACCAAATCCACGCCCGAGGGTGCACGCGATTATCTTGTGCCCTCCCGTGTGCATCCGGGCAAGTTCTATGCGCTGCCGCAGTCCCCGCAGCAGTATAAGCAGCTTTTGATGCTGGCAGGTATGGACCGTTATATCCAGATCACCCGCTGCTTCCGTGATGAAGACCTGCGCGCCGACCGTCAGCCGGAGTTCACCCAAATCGACCTTGAGATGAGCTTTGTCGAGCAGGATGATGTCATCGCGGTCAACGAGGGGTTCCTCAAGCGCGTGTTTCAGGAAGTGCTGGATATTGATATCCAGCTGCCGCTGCCGCGCCTGACCTGGCGTGAGGCAATGGACCGCTTCGGTTCGGATAAGCCGGATACCCGCTTTGGTTTTGAAATCAAGGATATTTCGGATATCGCGGCAAACTGCGGTTTTGGTGTGTTCAAGGGCGCAATCGAGGCCGGCGGTACCGTGCGGCTGATTAACATCAACGGTTATGCGGACAAGTTCCCGCGCAAGGAAATCGACAAGCTGGCTGATTTTGTCAAGACCTATCGCGCCAAGGGGCTTGCATGGATGAAGGTTGCCGCCGACGGCACGATGACCTCGTCCTTTGCCAAGTTCCTGACCGAAGAAGAAGTTGCCGCCATCAAGGAGCGCGCGGAAATGCACGAGAATGACGTGCTGTTCGTGGTCGCAGATGCTTCCGAGGAAACGGCGCTCGTTTCACTGGGCGCGCTGCGCTGCGAGTTGGCAAAGCGTCTGGGCCTTGCGAAAAAGGACGATTTCAAGCTCCTGTGGGTCACTGAATTCCCGCAGTTCGAATACAGCGAGGAAGAGGACCGTCTGGTTGCCAAGCATCATCCGTTTACCGCGCCGATGGACGAGGATATTCCGCTGCTGGATACCGAGCCGGCGAAGGTGCGCGCCAAGGCGTATGACATCATCCTCAACGGCTGTGAGCTGGGCGGCGGTTCGATTCGTATTCACGATCCGGAGTTGCAGACCAAGATGTTCGAGGCGCTCGGCTTTACCGGGGAGCGCGCCAAGGAGCAGTTCGGTCATTTGATTACGGCGTTCTCGTACGGTGCGCCCCCGCATGGCGGCCTTGCCTATGGTCTGGACCGCCTGTGCATGCTGCTGGCGGGGCTGGATTCCATTCGTGACGTCATCGCCTTCCCCAAGGTGCAGAATGCGTCCGATTTGATGATGAGCTGCCCGGATACCGTGGATGCCAAGCAGTTGGATGATTTGTCCATTGCGGTCACCCGCGTGGAAAAGGAGCCGGAAGCATAACAACAGAGCAAACAAAGCCGCTGCGGCAGGCCCGTAGCGGCTTTCTTACTTTGCAGAAGGAGACAAGCAAACGTGCGCCCCAAATGTAAAGAACAAGCAAAAGGCAGGAAAATTTTATGTTTATTCATCAATGCTGTGTTGGCATTGCTGCTCATCTATGCGGCGGTATATCTGCTTGACAAGGGTACGATTTTTTATCGGTCGGAAAGCCAGCGGGCATTGGGGATTTTGGCAGTGCTGCCATTTCTGCTTCGGACGCGCAGACGCGCAACGGCGTTTGAGCTGGCTGTCCACGATATCCTCGTGCTGCTCGCAGCCAGTTCGTTTGCGTTGCTGCTGACTGAGTATGTGGTCAAGGGCGGTATTCTGGTAGGCAATACGGCGATTTGGCAGGGGTATCTCGCGCACGCAGCCGTATTTGGGCTTATCTATGTGTTTGTGGACAATATTCGCTGGACGGCTTGCATCGGCATGGGACTGACGCTGTTATATGCGCTGATTGACCATTATGTGACCGTGTTCCGCGGCACACCGGTGCTGCTCAGTGATATCTTTGCAATCGGGACGGCCAAGAACGTGGCTGCCAGTTATTCGGTGCTGGTGGAGCTTTCCGTGGTGCAGACTGTGGGGGTTACCGTACTGTTTTGTGTGGCCGTCTGGCGGATGCGCCGCGTGGCGACGTCAAGACGCGGGCAGTTTATCACCTGTTCGCTGCTGCTTTGCAGCTGGTTGTGTGGTTTACAGCTCGCAGGCACCAGCTTTGGCTTCTGGCAGGGCAATCTCGAATACAGTGAGTGGTATTATTTCTGTCGGACAGCGGGAAACGCCATTGTAGAGCGGCCCACAGGGTATTCGGACGAGGCATTGACGCAGATTACCGAGGAATATACCGGTACGCAGGGAGAAATGCGTCCGAATATCATCATGATTATGAACGAATCGTTTGCAGATTTGCATGATGTGGGGGAATTTGAGACAAACGAGGACTATCTGCCGTATTTGCATACGCTGGAGGGGCAGGAGAATACCATTACCGGCGATTTGCTGGTGTCTGTCTTTGGAGGCGGCACAGCGACGACCGAGTTTGAAGTGCTGACAGGGGACACCATGGCGTTTTTGCCATATGGCTGTTCGCCATATCAGATGTACGTCAAGAGCGCGACACCGGGTGTGGTATCCGGCTTATCCGCGCAAGGCTATCAGACCGTGTCGCTGCATCCATACCGCGCGACCTCGTGGAACCGTCAGCAGGTATATGAGCGGTTCGGCTTTGATACACAGCTGTATGAGGACGCCTTTGGGCAGGATGCTGAGCGGCTGCGCGGCTTTATCAGCGATAGTGCGGACTATCGCAAAATCTTTGAGGTATACGAAAACAAGCAGGCGGATACGCCGTTGTTCCTGTTCAATGTGACCATGCAGAACCACGGCGGTTATGTGCCGGATGAGACGGATAATTTTGAGCAGACCATCCAATTGACAGGGGAGTATGCAGGGAAATATCCTGAGGTGGACGAGTACCTGTCGCTGGTAAAGCGCAGCGATGCGGCGATTGAAGAGTTGATTGCTTACTTTTTCCGCAGTGGACGAGCCAACGGCCATCATCTTTTTTGGCGACCATCAGCCAAATGTGCCGAGCGCGTTTTATGAAGAGCTGATGGAAGATACGGGTGAGGAGCAGAACACCGAAGAGAGGCAGAAGAAAAAGCTCACGCCGTTTTTCATCTGGGCCAATTATGATATTGCAGAACAGCAGGATGTACAGATTAGCGCCAATTATTTAACGGCTTTTGCGTTGGATGCGCTGGGTTGTTCAACATCCGGATATGATGCGCTCCGCCTTTCTGTGCGGGAGCAGATACCGCGTATCAATAACGCAGGCTATTATTTGCCGGACGGCAGCTGGTGCGATTTGGAAACCGTTGCGCAATGCGATGCGCTGACCGAGTATCGTATGATGCAATATGCGCAGTTGTTCGATGTGAAAAAGCGAGAAGATATGTGGTATGAACCATGAACAAAAAGCGCTCCGCGCATTGTGCGCGAAGCGCTTTTTGTGATTTCCGGTAAAAAACAAATGGCAAGTTTTGAGTATGCAAATGGTGATAAAATGAGTACTTTTTTGTAGAAATAAAAAAATTTTAGTGCGAATTTGACAAAAAATGAAAATAGATTATGTGCAATTAAACAAAGTACCAAGAAAAACTCAAAAATGTTTTGCCAATATAGGAACATGGTGCTAAAATTAATTTCGGACAAAGAGGCACGGTTGCTGCGTACGTCAGGATCTTCGGTGCAAACTGGTGGTCTGTTTTTTTTATGGTGTTTGCGTGCGCGCGCCCGCAAAAACGGCTGTTCCGCATTGCTGGGGAGTGTGCGAAACAGAAAGCCTCAATGCCGGGAAAGAAAGAAAAACAAGAAGGGGAGAAAAACATGCAGTTTTTTAATTCCTTGACGTTCACCGCGATTTCCTTTGTGGCATTCACGGCGCTCGTCGCAGTTATCTCGTGGTGGAAAACCCGCGGCGATAATCTGGATACGCAGGACGGTTATTATCTGGCCGGCCGCGGTTTGACCGGTCCGGTTATCGCAGGTTCTCTGCTGATGACCAACCTTTCCGCCGAACAGCTGGTCGGCAACAACGGTCAGGCGGTTCGCGTTGGTATGAGTACGATGGGCTGGGAGGTTACCTCCGCTATCGCGTTGGTTATTCTGGCTTTCGTTCTGATGCCGAAATACCTCAAAACCGGCTTGACGACCATTCCGCAGTTCTTTGAGCAGCGTTACGATGCCGGCACACGCCGTCTGGTTTCGATTATCGTGCTGCTCAGCTATGTTGTCATCATGCTGCCGAACATCCTGTATGCCGGTGCACAGGTGTTTGTGAACATCTTCGGTCTGGATGAAATGCTCGGCATTTCGGATTTTGCAGCTATCGCCATCGTGTGTGTGGCTACTGCGATTGTCGGTTCGATTTACGCCATCTTTGGCGGCCTGAAGGCAATTGCCCTGTCTGACTCCATCAACGGCTTGGGCCTGATTGTCGGCGGCCTGCTGGTGCCGGTGTTCGGCTTCATGTTCCTGTCCGGACAGTTGGGCGGCGACGGCAGCTTTATGGATGGCTTTGACAAGTTCCTGCATACCGACCCGGCGTATCTGAATGCGATTAACGAGGCAAATTCTCCCGAGCCGTGGCTCCCGTGGCCGCTGCTGCTGACCGGTCTGCTGGTCAACAACATGTACTACTGGGCAACCAACCAATCCATCATCCAGCGTGCTTTCGGCGCAAAGAACCTGAAAGAAGCGCAGAAGGGTGCGGTATTCGCGGGCTTCCTCAAAATCATGACCCCGCTGATTATCGTTGTGCCGGGCGTTATCTGTGCGCTGGCTTATCCCGGTCAGGACTGGGGCAGCGGTGACTCGGCCTATCCGATGCTGGTGGCGGAGGTAATGCCCAAGCCGGTGCTGGGCTTCTTTGCGGCGGTTATGTTCGGCGCAATCCTCTCGTCCTTTAACTCGGTGCTGAACTCTGCATCCACCATTTACGCGCTGGATATCCACCGCCCGATTTTCAACCCGACGGCGTCCGACTCGCACATGGTTAAGGTTGGCCAGAACTTCGGTACGATTGTTGCAGTTGTATCCACCATCATGAGCCCGTTCATGCTGTATATGGGTGGTATCACGAGCTTTGTAAACTCGGCGTTTGCTGCGTTTAATACCCCGATTTTTGTCTGCCTGCTGTGCGGCTTCTTCTGGAAGAAGGTACCGTCCATCGCGGCGAAGATTGTCATTCCGGTGCACGTGGTGCTGTACTTCCTGTTACAGTTCGTTCTGCGCAACGTGATTCCGGCGCTGAACGATATCCACTATCTGTACTTTACTGCGATTCTGTTCGTCTTTGACATGCTGCTGATGTGGGTCATCGTCAAGAAGAATCCGCGTCCGGAGGACTTTGTGCTGCACGACGCCAAGGCGGTCGATATGACCCCGTGGAAGAACGGCAAGGTCTGGGCAACGGTTACGCTGCTCATCATGGTCATGGCGTATGTCATTTTCTCTCCTCTCGGCTTCGGCAAGAGCGAGACTTCAACCTTTGAGCGCTATCAGGCAAATCAGGCATCGACTTCGGTTACTGAGACGGTGCAGGAGTAAAAGGTACTTAATATAGGATAAGAGGGCTGTCCCACCGGGACAGCCCTCTTACTATGGCGGAAAAGACTTTGCACAACCGCCGGAATATGGTAAAATAGTAACGATAAAGGAGGCATGTTAGGTATGAAGGAATTGTACAAAGGCTTGGGCCATGTCGCAATCTATACTGCTGACATGGAGGAAAGCATTGCGTTTTATGAAAAGATTGGCGGCAGTGTCTATAAGCGCGACAGCGTGCAGGTGCCGGAAGGGGAGAAGAAGCTGGCACTGGTGGAGTTTGGCGGCTTCCTGCTGGAACTCATCGAGCCGCCGGCAGGCGAGCTGGTGCCTGCGGGAGAGGGCAGCATCCCGCATTTCGCGGTCTATGTGGACGATTTGGACAAGGCGGCGGCTGCGATTAAGGATGCCGGGGTAATCTCGTTCATGACGCCGGAGAAAAAGGTGCTGCCGGAAACCTTCGGCGGCTTGCAGAACTGGTTTTTCACCGGCCCGTCCGGTGAGCAGATTGAGCTGCTGCAAATGCTTTGAGTTGGCTTTTGCCGTTTTTGGGGCAGCGTTTGCTGAGTGATTCAAATGACAAAAAGAGCGCCTTCGGGGATTTTCCCGAAGGCGCTCTTTATTGAGAGTAAGAGAGATCAATAATGACGAGCTTCGTACAGGTGATCTTCAATTGCCTTGCGTGCAGCCTGCACTTCCGGCTTGGTGGAAACTTCCGGTACACCAACACGCCACCAGTTCTCATAGCCCTTGGACATGGTCTTGGGCAGAACCTTCATGTCGATGACAGTGGAAACCGTTTGCTTCTTGGCGTCCTCGATAGCAGCCTTGAGCTCATCCATGGTCTTGACGGTGTACGTTTTGCAGCCGTAAGCCGCGCCGATAGCCGCGTAGTCTACCTGAATGACCTTGCCCTTGTAAATGCCGTTGGTTACACCGTCTTCCAGCATGTTCTTCTCGGTGCAGATGGAAGCGTTGCCCTGACCAACCTCGAGGTTATTGATGCAGCCGAAGGAAGCGTTATCAAACAGCATGACGTTGATCTTCTTGCCAATCTGGACAGAGGTAATCAGCTCGGAGTGCAGCATATCGAACGAGCCGTCGCCGCACATTGCATAAACTTCCTTGTCCGGGCAAGCAAGCTTTGCGCCCAGTGCGGAAGCAATCTCGTAACCCATGCAGGAGTAGCCGTACTCCATGTGATAGGTGTTGATCTTGCGTGCACGCCACAGGCCCTGCATGTCGCCCGGCAGCGAGCCAGCCGCCGCACAAACGATGGCGTCGTCGTCGATCATCTTGTTGATGGTGCCAAGAACCGTGGTCTGGCACAGCTTGCAGCCGGTGTCCTCGATGTACTTCTCTACGCAGCCGCGGTTCGCGTCGTTGCACTCAGGGATAAAGGAATCCTTGTCGGTGTAGACGCAGTTGTCCAGACGCTCTACCTCGTCGAACCACTCCTTGCGGTAAGCTGCAACCGTCTTGGCATATTCCTCATCGGTATGGTAGCCAATCTTCTTGAGTTCTTCGCCGATAGCGGTCAGCGCCTCGTTGGCGTCAGCCACAACCGGGGTAGCGTCCATCTTGTATGCCTGGAACTCGGACGGATTGATGTTAACGAACTTAGCGTCCGTGCGGTACAGCCACTTGGAAGCGGTGGTGAAGTCGGTGTAGCGGGTGCCGACGCCGATAACAACGTCCGCCTCGTGGGCCAGCTTGTTAGCTGCAATGCCGCCGGTGGTGCCCAGACCGCCGAGGTTCAGCTCGTGGGTCCATTCAACCGCGCTCTTGCCCGCCTGCGTCTCGCCAAAGGCGATGCCGAAGTCCTCAGCGAACTTCTTGAACACCTTATGCGCCTCTGCATAGCGAACGCCGCCGCCGCAGATGAGGAGCGGCTTCTTAGCGGTCTTGATGACCTCGACAGCCTTCTCGAGTGCGTACTTGGTAATCGGACGGCGGTCGATGCGCCATACGCGCTTCTTGAAGAAATCAACCGGGTAATCGTAGGCTTCCGCCTGTACGTCCTGCGGCAGGGAAATCGCAACCGCGCCGGTGTTGGCGGTGTCGGTCAGCACACGCATGGCGGAAATCATATCGGTCATGACCTGCTCCGGACGGTTGATGCGGCCCCAGTACTTGGTGACGGCCTGGAAAGCGTCGTGCGCGGAAATGGTCAGGTTCTGCGGCTGCTCCATCTGCTGGAGAACCGGGTCAGGCTGACGGGAAGCGTAAATATCGCCCGGCAGGATGAGGACCGGGATGTTGTTGGCGGTAGCGGTCGCAGCGGCGGTTACCATGTTGCACGCGCCGGGGCCGACGGAAGAGGTCGCAGCAAAAATCTGCTTGCGGCGCATCTGCTTGGCATAGCCGACAGCAGCCAGCGCCATGCCCTGCTCGTTCTTGCCCTGGTAAACAACCATGTCCTTCAGTTCCTGCTCCACGCCGTTGGCAAAGCCGACAACATTGCCGTGACCGGGCAGCATGAAGATGCCCTTGACGAACTTGTGCTCCTGCTCGTTACCATCCATGTCAATGTAGCTGACATACTGGTTCTCGAGGAAGCGAACGAGTGCCTGAGAAGCGGTCAGGCGTACAGTTTCCATATGCTTCATAGGTTTATGTTCCTCCTAAAAATAATTCTCTCAAAATAAAGTTGCGGAAAAGCAATCAGTTGCCGGTCGGGCAGTGCCAGATGTGGTCGTTGGCGTCGTCCGCGAGCAGCCACAGATGCTCCTCATCGTCGATGCGGGTCTTATCCCACGGATTGCCCGGCAGATGACGGATGCCCCAAGCATAGCAGCAGGAATAACCCGGTGCGGTAACCTGAGAGTGCATCTTGTCGGTGATGATTGCAAGGCCGTTATGATGGGTCTCATAGATTTCACCATTGCCCCAGCCTGCGCCGAAGCCCATCGGGCGGTCATAGCGGTAGAAGTAGCACTCCGGCTGCGGATGATGATGCGGCGGATAGCTCGACCACTTGCCCGGCAGATTGACAACTTCGCCCAGCACCATGTTGGAGTAGGGGGCATTGTCCAAATCGAAGCAGGTGCGCACATCGCGCTTGATGCAGCCCATCAGCTCGCCCTGATTGCCGCGTGCCCAGGTGTCGGTGTCTTCCGGCTTATACATCTTGTTCGGGAAGGTCTTGTCGTTCAGGGTCTTCTGAATATAGATATTGCAGGGACCGTGCGCGGTGATTTTCACCTTGGTGCCCTTGCAGACATGCAGGCAGGACGGATTGTAGTCGAACGGGTTGGGACGGTCAACGTCATAGGACTGGTCATCCCACTCAATCGTGCACTTGCCGTCGAATACCAGAGCGGCCAGCTCCTTTTCCGGCTCCTCAAAGGAGTAGGTGTCGCCATCCTCCATCACGAGCAGGGCAACGTCCATCATGGCGTCTTTGCCAATGCCTTCGTCCAGACGGATATACTCGTTGTATCCGCGCTTGACTTGCTTATCAATGTACATAACTGTTTCCCTCCAAAAAAAGATTTTTTTGGTACAGCGTCCGGCGTTTTTGCCGGGCGGTTGGCGGTCAGCCGTGGCAGGCTGTCCAACTCTTATTATAGCATGCAGCGGCAAATGCTTTCAACGCATTCGCGGCTGCGCGGGAACTCTTTGTCATTTAGCACAAAAACCGGTCGGCTTCTTCTGGCAAATGATACAACAAAAATACGATTTTTTTGATTTCGTTGTCTTGCGTTTGTTCCCGTTTGTGACTATAATTATAGCAGATAGCGGCAAAAATGCTTGCAATATCTTCACGAACAATAACACTATTTTAAGGAAAAATGCGGAGGGATGAAATGGACGCGGCAAGGCGGGAAAAACGGGAGCACGGCACGCAGGCATTTCCCTTTCAGATTTACCCGGCGCTGGATGGCAGCGAGGCGGATGACAGCGATTTTATCCCCTATCACTGGCACCCGGAGCTGGAAATTATCACAGTAGACGCGGGGCATGTGTCGTTGACCATTGCCGACCATGTTTACGAGGGTGAGCACGGGGATGTGTTTTTTGCCGCGGGAGAGGAGCTGCACGAAATCCGCGCGGCGGGGCGGGAAAACCAGTTCCGCTCCTTCGTGTTTGCGGCGGACTTTTTGCAGTTTGCGCGCGCGGATCAGGCGGAAACCGAGCTGCTGGCGCCGCTGGCCGAAGGGCGTCTGCGGTTTGCGACCAGCCTTCGTGCAGGAGAGACTGGACAGCGGGAGGTACGCGCGCTGCTGGCGCAGATAGTACGCGCCTGCTTGGGGCGGGCGCCGGGATATCAACTGGCGGTCAAGGCGGCGCTGCTCGGCATTGTGGCGGTATGCGCGCAGGCTGGACTGCTGACCGGCAAACGGATGCGTCCGGGTGCGGATTACAAGGCGCGGCAGCTCAAGGAGATTGTTGGTTATCTGGGGGCGCACTTCACAGAGCCGCTGTCGCTGACCGCGGTGGCGGCACATTTTGGCCTGTCGCCCCAATATTTCAGCAGCTTTTTTCGGGAAAACTTTGGCCGGACGTTCACGCAGCATATCAATTCTCTGCGCATCGAGCAGGCGGCGCGCCTGCTGCGCGAGAGCGATTTGCCGGTGATGGAGGTTGGCTTTAACGTCGGATTTGATAACTTCAGCTATTTTATCAAGCGGTTTCGCGCGGTTTACGGCGTTTCGCCGTCGAGTTACCGCAAAAACAGTCTGGCATAAGAAAAACGGGCGGCTTCGGTGTGTTCCGAAGCTGCCCGTTGCGGTTGTGCAGAAGAAAAAGATATGCAGGTGCGCTTATTCGTAGCGGAGTTTGACGTTTTCCTGCCGGCACAGGTCGACGTATTCTTTCGGCGGTTCGCGGTCGGTGATGAAAGCGGTCAAATCCTTCAGATGGCAGAAGGTGACAATCGCCTCCTTGCCGATTTTGGAGGAATCGACCATACCATAAATCATATCCGCACGATGAACGACCGCGCGTTTGATTTCCGCCTCGAGGAAGGTGGTGTTGGTCATGCCGGCGGTCAGGGACACGCCGGTGGCGCCCATAAACGCCTTATTGATGCGCATGGCGCTGAGCGACTCAATGGTGGACAGGCCAACGAATGAGTCGGTGGTCGGGCTGTAAATGCCGCCGAGCGAAATAATGTTCAGATTATCGTATTTGGATGCTTCGCTCAGTGCGCCGAGCGAGTGCGTGATGATGGTGATGCGCTTTTTTGCCACTAGAAAGCGCAGCAGGCACAGCGTCGTCGTGCCGGAATCAATAAAAATGGTGTCGCCGTCGGCAACCTCCTCGGCAGCCAGACGGCCGATGAGGGATTTGTCGATTGGATTGAGCCCGGAGCGGATGGGCGTCGGCACAGCGCCGGAGGGGACGGTGGCGGTAACGCCGCCGTATACCTTGGTGATATGCCCGCGCACTTCCAATTCGTTCAAATCGCGGCGGATGGTGTTCTTGGAAACGCCGAAAACCTCGCATAATTCATCAATGCTGACGGTTTCGCGTGATATTACGTATTGTTCAATTGAATTGAGACGGCTGACTTTCATCTTCCCTTTCCCCATTCTTACCCGAAAATTAACCAGAATAACTTTTCTTAGTGTATCAAAAAATGCATAAATTGTCTACTGGTTCAAAAAATGGCGGAATTGGTCGAATGTGAGCAATAATGCATAACTATTGTGTGCGGGGGCGTGAACGCAGGCATATTATTTTATTTTAAAAGGTAAATTTAAATTTAAAAATATTTCTGGATGGAAACAATCTGGTTGCTTTTTGGTCATATCTGTCAAGCGCGGAATACGCTGGGAGAAACAGCACTTGCGGCACGCGGTTTTGCATGAGATAACCAAAAACAGATAAAAATGCAACCAATACATAACAAACAAATTTCGAAAAAATGCCAGCAAAATTTTATAAAATATTCCGAAGGATACAAAACGGGGGATGGAATTTTTGTAAACAAATGTGTGAATTTTGGTTGAAATCTGGGTAGCTTGGTGATACACTGTAATCGATATACAGCGGCCGGCTGCCGCTGTTGCCGGAACCTGTTCCGTGGAGAGAAAATATTTTGAATTAGGCAGGTGTATGCAATGCAGAAAGCAGAAAAGATGCAGGAGCTTCGCGTATTTGCGCAGGAAATCCGTTTGGAAACCCTGAAAACCATCGGCTCGCTCGGCTTTGGCCATGTGGGCGGTTCGATGTCCATCATTGACGCGCTGGCCGTTCTGTATGGTGAGGTAATGAAGATTGATCCGAAGAACCCGCGCTGGGAGGATCGTGACTGGTGCGTGCTGTCCAAGGGTCATGCCGGCCCGGCGATGTACGCCACCCTCGGCCTGAAGGGTTTCTATCCGCTGGAGGATGCCTACACGCTCAACCAGCCGCATACCAACTTCCCGTCCCATACCGACCGCACCAAGACCCCCGGTGTTGACCTGACCACGGGTTCGCTCGGTCAGGGCATGTCCACTGCTACGGGCGCGGCGCTCGGCAACAAGATCGACGGCCGCGACAATCACGTGTTTGTGTTTGTCGGCGACGGCGAGGCGGACGAGGGCCAGATCTGGGAAGGCGCTCAGTTCGCAGTACATTATCAGCTGGACAATCTGGTTTGCTTCGTCGACGATAACAAGTATCAGCTCGACGGCGCATGCGAGAAGGTCATGAAGCATGCCAAGGGCATCGGCGCCAAGTTTGCAGCGTTCGGCTGGAACGTAGTCGAGTGCGAAGACGGCAACGATGTTGAGCAGATCTACGACGCGATTCAGAACGCTTATGCGACCAAGGGCGTGCCGACCTGCATTGTGCTGAACACGGTCAAGGGCAAGGGCGCTACCTTTGCCGACGGTACGGGCGCGCATTCTTCTCAGCCGTCCAAGGAGCAGTGGGACGAAGCCATTGCTTACGCTGAGAAGCAGCTCGCTGAGATCAAGGCACAGTAAGGGAGGGTACGAACATGAGCTTTACTTTGATTGGCAAACACGAAAAGGATTCTCGTGCAAACCGCGACGGTTACGTAACCGCGATGCTCGAGATGATGGAAAAGGACCCCACGGTCATGCATGTTGACTGTGACCTCGAAAACTGCATCAACACCGGTAAGCTGGCGAAGGCTTTCCCGGAGCGCACCATCAACGCGGGCATTGCGGAAGCCAACGCAGTAGGCGTATCCGCCGGCCTGTGCGCAACGGGCAAGACCGTATTTGTGCACTCTTTCGGCTGCTTCGCTTCCCGCCGTGCATTTGATCAGGCGTTCATGTCCGCGGCTTATGCCAAGCTGCCGGTACATATCGTCGGTTCCGACCCCGGCGTATGCGCTGCCTACAACGGCGGCACCCATATGCCGTTTGAGGATTGCGCGCTGTACCTGTCCATTCCGGACGCAGTTGTCATCGATCCGGTTGACTATGCGCAGATCAATTGCCTGACCAAGAAGCTGGCCGCTTCCGGCAAGTTCTCTTACATGCGCATGATCCGCAAGGCGTTCACCACCGTTTACGCTGACGGCTCGGATTTCGAGATCGGCAAGGGCGTTACCCTGAAGGAAGGCAAGGATGTTGCCATCATCGCTTCCGGAATCATGGTGGACGAGGCGCTCAAGGCACAGGAGCAGCTGGCTGCTGAAGGCATTTCCGCAAAGGTGATTGACATGTTCACTTGGAAGCCGCTCGACGAGCAGCTCATCATCGACTCCGCTAAGGAGTGCGGCGCAATCGTAACCGCAGAGAACCATCAGGTCAAGTGCGGCCTTGGTTCTGCAATTGCCAATGTTGTCATCCAGAACTGCCCGGTTCCGATGGAGATGGTCGGTGTCGAGGATCGCTTCGGCCAGGTTGGCGCGGAGAGCTTCCTGCGTGAGGAATACGGCCTGACTGCAGCGCACATTGTTGAGGCTGCCAAGAAGGCGATTTCCCGCAAGTAATCCAAACAGATGTAAGGCGCGCTGCCAATCGCAGCGCGCCTTTTCTGCTGTGCGGGTTTGTCCATTCTGCCCCTATGCAGAAGCCGGATTTTGCGGTAAACTGATACTAAGAAAATTTTTGCACGAAACCGATGGAGGAAACAATATGGATTTGAAGGAGCGCGCCCTCAAGGCGCATGAGCAGTGGGGCGGCAAAATCGAGGTCATTGCACGCTGCGAGGTCAACAGCAAGGAGGATCTTTCGATTGCCTACACACCCGGTGTTGCCGAGCCGTGTCTGAAAATTAAGGATGACCCGTCCTTCAGCTACACCTATACCCGCCGGCACAATCTGGTCGCCGTCATCACGGACGGCACGGCGGTGCTGGGCCTTGGTGACATCGGTCCGGAGGCCGGTATGCCGGTGATGGAGGGAAAGTGCGCGCTGTTCAAGGCGTTTGCGGATGTGGATGCGTTCCCGCTTTGCGTCAAGAGCAAGGATGTGGACGAGATCGTGCGCACGATCCAACTGATTTCCGGCTCGTTCGGCGGCATCAATCTGGAGGATATCGCTGCGCCGCGCTGCTTTGAGATTGAGCGAAAGCTCAAGGAGGTCTGCGACATTCCGGTGTTCCATGACGACCAGCACGGCACGGCGGTTTGCTGCGGTGCGGCGCTCATCAACGCCTGCCGCCTGACCGGTCGCAAGGTAGAGGACATCAAAATGGTGGTCAATGGCTGCGGCGCGGCTGCGATTGCAGTGACCAAGTTCCTGATGTTCCTCGGTATTCGTGACGTGACCATGGTCGAGCGGTTCGGCATCGTCTGCGAGGGTGACGAGCGCCTCAATCCTGCGCAGGCTGAGATGGCAAAGGTCACTAACCGCGGACATATGACCGGTACGCTGGCTGACGCCATCAAGGGAGCAGATGTGTTCTTCGGCATGTCGGCGCCGCAGGTGCTGACCAGTGAAATGGTTGCCACTATGGCAGAAAACCCGATGGTGTTCGCTATGGCAAATCCGGTGCCGGAAATCTGGCCGGAGGACGCCAAAAAGGGCGGCGCTGCGGTCGTCGGCACCGGCCGTTCGGATTATCCGAATCAGATTAACAACGTGCTTGCCTTCCCGGGCATCTTCCGCGGTGCGCTCGATGTGCGTGCCAGCGACATCAACGAGGAGATGAAACTCGCCGCCGCTAAAGCGATTGCCTATTGCGTATCGGATGAGGAGTTGACCCCGGAATATATTATGCCGATGGCGTTTGACAAAAAGGTTATCCGCGCGGTCGCGGACGCAGTTGCACAGGCGGCGCGCGACTCGGGCGTAGCGCGCATTTGACACGGTCGAAAAGCATGGAAAAGGGCTGCTGCGTGCGCGTGCACGGCAGTGCTGTGCAATTTGCTGAAAAAGTTTTTTGCACAGGGCAATTCTGTGCAAAAATGCGTTTGACTTTTAGGATATAGTTGAGTACAATAAGGATAGTAATGGCGCATGCGGAAGCATGCGGTATGAGAGATGAAAATGGAGGGAATAACACATGTTAGATCCGAAGAAAGTAAAGCTGGGCATCTGCCCGATTGGCTGGTCCAATGACGATATGTGGGATCTGGGCGATGAGAATACGTTCCAGCAGTGCATTTCCGAGATGAAGCTTGCGGGTTTTGACGGCTGCGAAGTCGGCCACAAGTATCCGGAGGACAAGGAAGTTCTCAAGCACATGCTCGATGTGCGCAACATGACCATCGCGTCCAAGTGGTTCTCCTCTTTCCTGGTTGACAAGCCGTACGAAGAGGTTGAGGCCGAGTTTATCAAGGAACTGGATTACCTGTCTTACGTCGGCGCAACCGCCATCAACGTATCCGAGCAGTCCGGCTCCATTCAGGGCCAGCTCGACACCGCCGTTCTCGATATGGAGAACAAGCGCGTTCTGACCGATGAGGAGTGGGTTCGTTTCACGGAAGGCCTCAATAAGCTGGGCAAGCTGTCCATGGAGAAGTACGGCATCCGCACCTGCTTCCATCATCACATGGGCACCGTGTGCCAGACGGTGGAGGAGACCACCCGCCTGATGGAGAACACCGATCCCAAGTACGTATTCCTGTGCTTCGATACCGGCCACTTCACCTTCGCAGGCGAGGACCCGGTCAAGATGCTCGAGAAGTTTGCTGACCGTGTTGGTCACGTTCACCTGAAGAATATGCGTATGCCGATGGTTGAGAAGGCTCGTGCAGAGCACTGGTCCTTCCTCGATGCGGTCCGCGCTGGCGCGTTCACCGTTCCGGGCGATCCGGATGGCTGTGTTGAGTTCGACAAGGTATTCGATCTGCTCGACAAGGCTGGCTACACCGGCTGGATCATGGTTGAGGCTGAGCAGGACCCGGCTAAGGCCAATCCGTTCGAGTACGCTAAGATGGGCCGCGAGTACATCACCGCGCACACCGGTCTCGGCGGCGAGGTCGTTCTCAAGAAGTAATTCCATATTGCAACAGCAAAATCCCGCTCCGTTCGGAGCGGGATTTTTTTACATCCGGACAAACGTGGGTAAATAACGGTGCGGACTTGCTGAATACGTAGGGTAGTTGTGCATAAATTGTAAAATCCATAGCGAAACCCTTTGCAAAATAGGCAGTTATAGGGTAGAATAGAAAACGGGAAAATGAAGCAAGGAGTGTGGAGCATGGAAACACAGAAATATAAACGTGTGCTGATTAAAATCAGCGGCGAGGCGCTTGCGGGCGATAAGCATTTCGGCCTGAATTTTGACGTAATCGGTCCGGTATGCGATGTGATCAAAAAATGCAACGAAGAGGGCTGTGAGATCGGCATTGTAGTCGGCGGCGGCAACTTCTGGCGCGGCGTCAAGGATGGCGGCGGCAAGATGGAGCGCACCCGCGCAGACCATATGGGCATGCTGGCGACGACCATCAATGCGCTGGCGCTGGCCGATGCGCTGGAGCAGCGCGGCGTGCCGGTGCGCGTGCAGACTGCCATTGAGATGAATCGCATTGCGGAGCCGTATATCCGGCAGCGTGCAACGCGCCATCTGGAAAAGGGCCGTGTGGTCATCTTCGGCTGCGGCACGGGCAACCCGTTCTTCTCGACCGATACCGCAGCGGTGCTGCGTGCGGCGGAAATCGGCGCGGAGGTCATTTTGCTGGCCAAAAATGTTGACGGCGTGTACGATTCCGATCCGGCAAAGAATCCGGACGCAAAGAAGTACGACCGCCTGACCTATATGGATGTGCTCAATCAGGGCCTTGGCGTGATGGATACGACCGCAACTTCGCTTTCCATGGATAACCACATTCCGATTTTGGTATTTGCACTTTCCGACCCGGAAAATATTTATCGTGCGGTCAACGGTGAGAAGATCGGCACGATTGTAGAGGAGGACAAATCATGAAGGCTCAGCTCAACGCTTATGAGGAAAAAATGAAGAAAACGCTCGATGTGCTCTCCAAAGAGCTGGCGGCTGTCCGTGCGGGCCGCGCGAATCCGGCCGTGCTCGATAAGATTACGGTCGAGTATTACGGCGCGCCGACGCCGCTCAACCAGGTCGCGGCGATTTCCACGCCCGACCCTCGTTCGCTTGCAATCCAGCCGTGGGACGGTTCGATTCTCAAGGCAATCGAGAAGGCGATTCAGGTTTCCGACTTGGGTATCAATCCGCAGAACGACGGCAAGCAGATTCGCCTGAACTTCCCGCCGCTGACGGAGGAGCGCCGTAAAGAGCTGATTAAGGGCGTTTCCAAAACGGGCGAGGAATCCAAGGTTGCGCTGCGCAACATTCGCCGTGATGCAATCGACAAGTTCAAGGCCGCGCAGAAGAAGAGCGAAATGACCGAGGACGAGCTGCACGAAGGCGAAGAGAAGATGC
>NZ_CALWUQ010000025.1 GCF_944384695.1 uncultured Agathobaculum sp.
GTTGGACAAAAATGATTTGACCGGTGCGCAAGAGATAGAAAACCAGATTGCGGAGTTGGATGCGCAGCTGGCTGAGCTGGAGGCAGAGCAGAACAGTGAGCTGGCGGAGCTGCAACAGCAGCGCAGCGATTTGCAGAGCCAGATTGACGGTGCCGGGTCCGGGACGGATACCTCGGCACTGGAAAAACAGCTTAACGCGCTCAATGCCGAGATAGAAGGCGTGATGGCCGGTATGGCCGAAGGGACGGCCGGCAACCTCATTGGCACGCTGCAGCAGGAGTGTTCGGATATCATCGGCGCGGAAGGCAACGATGCATCGACCATCGCCCTGCTGGAGGATAAGCTGAATACGCTCGGCGGTATGTTGGATGGCAACGCGGCGTCGGTATTCCCTGCGCTCAAGGAGTTGCACCAGAAAATGGCGATTGAACGTGATGTCAACGACGACGACAGCTATAACGACGCCATTGATATCGTGGAAGAGTACATTGTGAACGGTTCTTCCGCCTATGAGGCGGCGCTGAGCGCGGACCGTTCTGCGGATGAGTTAAACGAGATGATGGATGGGGTGGACCTGTCCGCGCTCGGTGCGGATGCGCAGGAGGTCGCGCGCATCACCGCGCTGGCGGATTATGCCGACCAGACCGGCTCGCAGAACGCGGCAAGCGAAGCGTCCGCGTTGGCAAATCAGGCAATGGCCGGCGGTAATGCCTGTGTGTTCGATAATGTGTCGGACAGCGCTGCCGAATATGTGCCGACCACGGCGCTCGCTGCTGTAAGCGGGATGCGTCATGTGTGGAGCAGCCGCTATCAGTCGGCTACGCTGGCGCGCGGGCTGGAGTATTATACCTTCAGCATGTATTCCGATTTGGTGGAGCGCGACACAACGGGGGAAAAGGTCGAGTACCTGAGCACCCCGACCAAGTTCAAGAATAATATTTACATTCCGGAAGACTATGCTACAGAGCAGTTTGGCGTGCAGTGCCGCAGCATCGAGGGCACAGGGCTTGC
This sequence comes from uncultured Agathobaculum sp., assembly GCF_944384695.1. Taxonomy (GTDB): domain Bacteria; phylum Bacillota; class Clostridia; order Oscillospirales; family Butyricicoccaceae; genus Agathobaculum. The sequence goes on from NZ_CALWUQ010000025.1 coordinate 1,012, forward strand.
CGTCGTTCTGGATGAAACAACCGAAGCGGCGGCGGGCGACCTGCTTGCGGCGCTGCTGACCGGATAATGGGAGGGGAGTGAAGTTATGGCGGATTATCCGATTATCGCGGATGTATCCAACTACATCGTGCGCACTTTGCGCGAAAAAATGTGTCCGGAGCCGATACCCTCTCCCAATAATATTGAGGTTTCCACCCCGGCGGAAAGCGATGTAGACTACATCCTCGGTCTGTATCTGTATGATGTGCGCGAGGAGGGCGAGGTCGCTGTCCCTGCGATGGTCAGCAGCGGGCGGACACGGCTGCGCCGTCCGTCCCGTCCATACAGCCTGTATTATATGCTGTTTCTCAACGGCTCCTCGCAGATGGGACTCAAGGGCGGCGACGTGCAGAAAATCATTGGCCGCGCCGCGCAGATTATCAACGACAGCTCGATGGTTTCACCGCGTACGCTGCAATCCTGGCTGGAGGATGACGAGCCGCCGATTATTTTTTCGCCGGCCCGCATGAGTCTGGAGGACAAGGTGCGCGTTTGGTCGGCCATTAACAAGCCCTATCAGGTCAGCCTGTTTTACAAGGCCGCGCCCGTGTTCCTGTCCAGCGAAATCGTTGTCGATACGCCGCGCGTGATGGACGCGGAGATTCGGCTGCATATCAAGTAAGTACGGTGTGCGTAAGTGCAAAGGAGGGATGCTATGGAGCCGGCGGTAATCATCCGGCATCGAGCCGGACTTATCGTGCGCCTCATTGATACGGCGACTGGCCGCGAGGTCACGCAGCGTGATGTGCGCTTTGCGCGAGACGGCAAAACCGTATTTCCCATGCAGCGGTCGGACGGCATGCTGGTCTTTTTGGATTTTCCATCGGAAGCCTGCCGGCTGACCGTCCATGCAGCACGCTTTTTGCCGCAGCAGATCAGCCTGACGGACGAACAACTGGCCGCGAAGCCGCCTTTGGCGGAAATCCATCTGGTGCCGGATGAAGCCTATGCCGCGCGCTGGCCCTGTGATACGGTAGCGGGCAGATGGCCCGGCATCGAGCAGATCGATGCGGTGCGCATGGCCGACGCAGACTGTCTGGTACGGGATTATGATGAGCGGCGGAAGATTTTAACCTTATTTAATCCGCACCATCTGGCGCTTGACCGCACATACTATGCGGTGGTCAACCCGGATGTTTGCAGATATGAGCCGACCGAAATTGTGGAGCAGTGCAGTGACGAAAAATTTCGTCTGGCTGCACCGCTGCAGCAACCGTTCGGCAATCGTTCCCCTGTTGCAAGGCGCGTGCATGGCGCGGTTTTACCGCGGGATCAGTATGTGCTGCGCGTGCCGCAAGATGCGTCAGACCGAAGGTGGCTGGTGCGGTGGCGCAGTGGCGGCAGGGACTTCTATCAAACGGTCGATTTCGCACTGCCGGATTCTGTTACGCTCCGTTCCCCGCCTGAGGAACGGGCGGAAACCGATACGCAACGATGTAAAGGAGGGTGAAAGGATATGGCAACAGCGGTGGTTGCGGGAGCTTCGGTGCAATGTACCATGGGATTGGCGCCGGGACAGCTTCTCGTCACCTCGCAAGCAATGGTGTTGGCCGGCGGAAGACCGGTGGCCACGGTCGCGGATGCGGCGCCGATTACCAATGTGACCCCCTGTGGCATGTGTACCTCATTGGGCAATCCGCAGGTAGCCGCAGCAACGGCGGCGGCGCTGGGAGTGCTTACACCCATGCCTTGCGTCCCCGCTCCACTGGGCATTTGGAGCTGTTCGGGCACGCCGCTGGTCGGAGGCAAGCCGGCGTTGGCAATTGGCGCAACGTTGACCTGTTCGTACGGCGGGTGCATCAGCATCGTTTCGCCCGGACAGACAATCGTAACATATTGAATGAACCGCAAGCCCAGAATACTTTGATTTCAAAAATACGAAATATAGAAAGGAGGCTGGTTTTAAGACAGTGTGCTTAAAACCGGACAAATTATGGCTGAATACTTATCTCCCGGTGTGTATGTAGAGGAATATGACTCCTCGCCCCGCGCAATTGAGGGCGTCGGCACGTCGACCGCCGGCTTTGTCGGCATGGCCGTCAAAGGCCCGACCATCGGCGCGCCGAGTCTGGTCACCAGCTTTGCCGATTTCCTGCGGCAGTTTGGCGGATACCTGAGCGAGTATTCCCACGGCGAATACCGTTATCTGGCCTACAGCGTCGAGCAATTCTTCGCCAACGGCGGCACACGCTGCTATGTGGCGCGCGTCGTGCCGGAGGATGCGACGGTCGCATCGGCAGAGCAGGGCATTTTGAAGCTGACCGCGGCCAATGAGGGCCGTTGGGGCAATCGCATTCGCGTGACGCTGTCCAGCGCTAACCGCCGCAAGCTGCAGCTGGTCGCCAAGGAGGACGATGCAGTGTATACCGCAAAGTCGGTCGCCGGCTTCGGTGAGGGCGATTTGGTCGAGTGTGCGGGCGAGGTCAACCGCATTGCATCCATCTTTGACAACACCGTGACGTTTGAGCTCCCATTCACTGGCGACCCGGTCGATATCGGCATCGTTCCCAAAACAGTGGTTTATTCGTTGGAGATGGATGTGACCGTCCGCGCGGACGGCGAAAGCGAGACCTATACCGGCCTGTCGCTCAATCCGCTGTCCAACAGCTATCTGCCGCGCCGCATGGCAAGCAGCCAGCTGGTTTCGGTTGCGCTGGAAATGAGTGACGAGCTGGTGAATCCGGTTTCGGCAATTTTGGGCGAGGGCCAGCTGAGCGGTTCGATTATGCTCAGCGGCGGCTCGGACGGTTCGCTTTCCGCCATCAACGCAGGCGTGTATATCGGCGTGGACGGCGGCCCGACCAAGCGCACCGGCATTCAGGCATTTCTGGAAAACTCGGTGGTCAGCATTCTGGCGGTGCCGGGTGTGACCATCCCCGAAGTGGTGGTATCGCTGGTATCGCATTGCGAAAATGAGAAGAACCGTTTTGCGGTCATTGATATGCCGCAGGATCTGGTCAAGACAGATGATTTGATTGGCTACCGCGAGATGATTGACAGCACCTATGCGGCAATGTACCATCCGTGGATCCAGGTTTACGATCCGGTATCCAAGAAGCCCGGCTTTGTGCCGCCCTCGGGCGCAGTGTGCGGCGTCTATGCGCGCACGGATGTAGCGCGCGGCGTACATAAGGCACCGGCAAACGAAACCGTCCACTGCTCCGGCCTGTCCACTTACTACACCACTCGCGAGCAGGATATCCTCAATCCGCGCGGTATCAACCTGATTCGTGCACTGCCCGGTCAGGGCATCCGCATCTGGGGCGCGCGCACTGCGTCGAGCAACGCTGCTTTCAAGTATGTCAACGTGCGCCGTCTGTTCATCTATGTGGAGGAGTCCATCCGCAACAATACCGGCTGGGTTGTGTTTGAGCCGAATAATTCCTCGCTGTGGGGCCGCGTGCAGATGACCGTGTCCTCCTTCCTGGAAACCATGTTCCGTTCGGGCATGCTGGCGGGTGAGACGCCGAGCGAAGCGTTCTTTGTCAACATCGGCCCGTCTACCATGAGTCAGGACGATATTATGAACGGCCGTCTGATTTGTGAAATCGGCATTGCGCCGAGCCGTCCGGCTGAATTCGTCATCTTCCGCGTCACACAGTTCACTGCGGAAGCCGGCGGCGGAGAATAAAAAAACTTAGGCAGTAAGCCACGGAAAAACGACACTGAAAAGGAGAATCATCAATGCCTGTACTGAATTCCTCGGGTATGTATTATCCGTTAACCAAAATGAACTTTGTTGTCACGGTCGATTCGATTAGCGGCTTTGCCGCTTTCAGCGAAGTGACCGGTGTGGATGCTTCGGTCGATGTCATCGAATTCCGTCAGGGCAACGCCGGCTCGCTGGCGCCGGTCAAGATTCCCGGCCTGGTCAAGCATGGCAACGTCACGCTGAAAATGGGTTACACCCGTGCGCAGGACTTTAAGACCTGGATTCAGGAATGTGTATCCGAGCGCCGCAAGGAAGGCATTCGCCACAATGTTGTGATTGAGCTTATCGACATCGTCTCCAAGGACTCGCCGCAGGCGGTGACCGAGGGCGAGGATTCCACGCTGACGTGGATTCTCAAGGATGCATGGGTTTGCAAATACAACGGTCCGGATTTGAACGCATCGACCAGCGAGGTTGCCATCGAGTCGGTTGAAATCGCGTACGAAGAGTTGGTCATCCCGAACTGACGAGAAACGGCAGGCAGCGCGCGCCGCAAAAAAGCGGCGCGCGCCGCGGCCGTGTTCCCTTGCGGAAGACGGTAGGATGAGCCAATGAGATAAATGTGCGCACCAGTTGAGAGGGATGAAAATATGACCACGGTTTTTGATTTTGAACTGCCTAAGGGCTATGTCGACAGCACCGGCGCGGTGCACCGGCGCGGCAAGATGCGTCTGGCGACGGCGGGCGATGAAATCAGCGCCACGCGCGACCCGCGTGTGCTGAGCAATCCGTCTTATCTGACCATCGTGGTGCTGGCCAGCGTGATTACCGAGCTGGAGGGCGTCGAGGCGATTGTGCCCAATATCATTGAGCGGTTTTTCACCGCCGATTTGGCATTTTTGCAGGATATGTACCAGCGTATCAACAACATTGAGCCGCCGACCATGACGGTTGTCTGCCCGGATTGCGGCAAAGTATTTGAGACGCCGGTAAATTTTACACAAGAGGGCTGAGGCTGTATCCGGAAAAGGAGTTGTACCGCGAGATGTCTTTTATCTCGTATTACTTCCACTGGGGCAGCGAGGATGTGATGCGGCTTGACCACAGCAGCCGCAGGCGCTGGTGTGAGGAGATCTCGCAGATCAACAGCAGCCTAATGCCCTCGGACAACAATAAGAAGGAAAAAAGCATTTTGGAGTTTGGGCGGCGCAAGAGATAGCGCGGAAAGGAGGATGACGCATGGCGGAAGCAAGTTTTGAGGAGACCTATGGCGTCGCCTCCAGCGGGAATCGGACCATCAGTACCGATAATAGTATTTTATGGAATGCCGGGCTTAGCCCGGTGCCGAGCTACAACTTTATGCTGCGCGTCGAAGGAATCATAGATTTGCCCTGCAAGGCGGTGCGGGCGTTCTCCAAGCAAGTGGAATTTGAGCTGATTCAGGAGGGTGGCCTGAACGATTATGTCCATATGCGCCGCAAACCGATTTCCAACCCGTTCTATTTTGAGGTGGAGCGGTATATTGGCGTGGACTATATCGACCCTCTGCCGCTCGGCGCAGAGCTGTTGCTGCCGGTGCTGCTGATGGTCAGCCGCAATGCGGGAGACTTTGGCGCGGCCGCGCGGGTATATACCTTCACTGGCTGCACGGTGACTAAAAAAGAATACGGGCAGATGGATGCGGATAGGTCGGGCTTGTTTGTCGAGACGACGACCATCGCGTATCGTGAATTGCTTTGCGTTGACTCACCTTTGTCGGAGAAGATCAGCGTAGATCCAATTGACCAAAATCCCAAGCGGTCACAGATGCAGGCCAAAGCAGAGTCGGCTGCAAAAGATGCGCGGAAAGAAGCGGAAGCAGCCAATGACAAGGCCAAGCAGGAGGAAAACGAGCGTTTGGCAGCGCGGGAAGCGCAGCGGCAGAAGGATGAGCAGGCGCGCGAAGCGCTGCTTGATGAGATAGAAGAGAACCAGAATGCGTCCACGCAGCCGAATGAGGAGAGGTAAGCGGTGCTGACAGTAAAAGAACCCATACGGTTGCAGTGCGCAGCTGGCAGGATTGCGGTGCGGGATGATTTCGGTGACCGCATCCGGGAGAACTACAGTCTGCTGTCCGTACAGTTTACCCCGAAAGAACTGCTGCTTCTGTTGTCTGCGCCGCCCGAGGAGCAGGAAGAACAGCCCGGCATGACCACGCTGGTGACGCAGAACAAGGTTTCCATGTATCAGGGCGTGTCGCTGGAAGTAGTCAATCACATTGTCAATCGTATTTTGCTGACGCAGCATACGCCGTTTACTTATCAAGATACAGTATATATTTCCAGTATGCTGCGAAAGGCCGGGGTGACCGATGTTTCGCTGTTTATGCGGCAAGTGCGGCAGATGGTCGCGCAGAGCGACAGCATCAACCGACTGACTGCCATCTATCAGTTATATCAGAACCGCCTGCCCGCATCCGAGCGGGCGCGCGGGCAGGAGAAGCGGTCCGCGGATTCCAAAACGCAGGCCGGAGAAAAGGAGACGCTGCGCGAGCGATACTTCCTGCACAGTGCAATCTACCGCCGGTTGCAAACCTCTGCGATTTACCGTGAGGTAGGCGCGTTGTTGACTGGCACCTCTATGCACAGCAGCAGTGTAGAAATGCGTGAAATGCGTCTGGCGGAGCAATTCCGTGCCGGCAGCGAGCTGCGTCTGGCCGAACTGCGGCAGCATACCGTTGACCGTGACCGGCCGATGACGCTGCAATATACAGCCAATCATTACGAGCTGGGCGATTTGCTGCCCGCACCGGAAAATGAACCGCAGGTATTTGCCCGCCTGTCCGAGGCGGTGCTGTACAACACGGTGGAAAAAGCGCTGTCTATTGCCTTGCATCGCGGCGCGGCGACCGGTGCGTTGACACTGGATTTGCGGCAGGTGCTGCAACAGTCGATTGACGACACGGTGTTCCGTTTTGAAAATTGGTATGCGGAGGCGCCGAAATACGGCGGCATGACGCTGCTGGGCGATGAAACCCGCACAACGCTGCTGTCGCAGGAGCAGCATCTGCTCGAACAGCTGCTGCATCGCAGCGAGCATAATCAGCATATGCAGCTGCGACAGGGCGACACCGTGCTGCACCAGACCAGAAATGCTCTATCGCTGACATTACGGCAGCAGGACGGCACACAGCAGACGGTTGAACTGCCGGTCGAAGCGCTGCGGGAAACGCTGCGTGAGGTGCTTTTTGTGGAGCGTGCGGAGCACGCGCCGGCCAAAGCATTGGCGCAGGCTGCCGCACAGCTTGGCCGCCGTGTGGCCGCGTTGACCGGTGGGACGGCAGCGGCAGGCGCAAAGCGTCTATCGTCCGGCTTGCCGGATGCCGAAGCTGCGGCTACCCTGCTGCACGATTTGTCGCAGGCCGAGCAGATTCGGCTGCGCGAGCAGTTTGACAGATTGGACCAAGCAACGCGCGAGACGCTGGAGCGGCGCTATCAGGAGCGTGTGCGCGAGGTGCGGCAGCGCACCGGTCAGGTCAGCGAGTTGGAATTGCAGCATATCCTGACCGAAACGCTGCACACAGCGGAGCAGACCGAGCGCGAGCAGTTGCAAACCGAGCGCACGCACCGTGCGTCGGAGAGCACGACCTTGGCGCATAACGCGCACGAGGTGCTCGAACGCATGCGGCGGCTGCGCGCAACGTATCAGAGTGAGCGCGTCGCAGAGCAGCAGACCACCGAACAGACGATGCATTTGATGCAGACCGCGCAGCAGACGCAGCAGGTGCAGCAGGAGACGGTGCAAAACGATACACAGACGCTGCGTGAGCAGTTGGACCGCATCGACCGGCACAACCGCGAGATGCTCGAGCGCGTACAGCGCGCCCGTTTGCGGGAAATCGAGCGCAAGCATACCGAGACGCGGCGGGTGGATACCAGCCGCGTCATGCAGGATGCGCTGCGTGCGCTCGACCATCCGGAACAGGTGATGGGGGAGCTGATGGCGCAGGCAGCGCCGCCGCCGCAGTCCCGACTCCAACTGTCGCCGGATGCGCAAGCACTGCTCAGTCAGGCGGACGAGCCGACACGGCGCATGCTGGAAGCGGTGATGCAGTATGAGGCCAACCCGTCTGCGGGATTGTCGCTGCCGATGCAGCTCCAGACGGCGTCCCCCGCCGCTTTTAACGCCGCCACAGAGGCAGCGGAACACGAGCCGCCGCGAGACGGTGCGCAAGCATCCGCGGCCTTGCCGGACGAGGTACGGCAAACGCTGGTGCATGAAGCGGCGCAGGAGGTTACCCGCCGTGCGCAGCAGCATCAGACCACGGACCGCATGCCGCCGGAAAGCGCACCGCTTTCGTTGCAGAATGCAGCGTTTGCTGATGCGTATACGGCAGCGGAAGCAGAAGCCGTGTCCGTGCAAGACGGCAAACCGGCTTCGGTGCCTGTTTTGAGCGAGGAACACCAGACACTGGTGCACGAGGCCGCGCAGGAGGTTGTCCGCCATGCGCTGCCGCGCCAAACCGTGCGCAGTGCGCCGCAGCGCAGCGGGCCGCAGCCGGTGCAGTTTGTGCATAAGACCGAGCAGCGCGCGGTCAGCGAGGAGCTGCTCACGCAGCTGGAGCAGCAGCGCCAGACCGTCCACCAGACCGAGCAGACGCAGGTGACCGAGCAGCATGAGCGCATGGAAACCCGTCAAATCGAGCAAACCCAGCGCCGCACGGTCGAGCGCATGAGCGAGGACGTGACCGAGCTGATTAACCGCACGCTTGCGCGGCAATTGGGCACGATTTCGGATAAAGTATACAGTCAGATGGAGAAGCGGCTGCGGATGGAGCGCGCGCGGCGCGGCAGATAACGAAAGGGAAGGAGGCGTCCGGGTATGTCGATTGGCAGCGACCTGCTCAGCAGTGTAACGGGAGCAACCGATAAGGCCTGCATCGTGGTGCATGATGTGCGGTCACAGGGCGCAGCGGTGGAGTTGGAGATTGAACAGAATCGTAGTTCCTGGTACGGTGTAGCCGGTGGCCTAATCGGCCCTGCCACGCAGCAGCAGAGCTTTCACCAGAGCGTTTTGGATCGTACAAAGGATGCATTGCAGGGAAACGAAAGCCTTGCAGCCGCGATGTCCGGCAGTGCAGGGCAGGATAAAACCTTTTTTGTGCAATTCAATCCCGCCTCCTTGCAGATAAACTCTTCCAATGCCTCTTCGCAGCGGCGTGATTTAAACGGTACAAACGATGACCAGAACACGGTAAACGATACGGTTGCGGCGCCGACGGTCGAGCTGACCGTTGCGTTAAAGTTTGATAAAATGAATATTTACGACGCTTTTATGTTTGATAAGTTTACAAGCGGCGCATCTGTCACCACGGTGACCAACCTTGCAACCATGGTTTCCGGGGCGACGTTCACAGTGCAGCCTTACGTCGAAGGCTTCATCAGCGCGCTGCGCAATCCTTACACACAGTCGATGACTTTTCAGTGGGCGGATTTTTCGTTCAGGGGCCGCTTGCGGAATCTACAGGCCAATTATACGATGTTTTCCGTGTCCGGTCGTCCCATTCGGGCTGACGTGCAGCTGCGGCTGCGGCAGGAGCTGCGCTCGACCGAGTTGCAGATGTGGAAAGCGCAGCTGGAAACCTTGCTCGAGCAGAAAAATACGCTGCAAACAGCCGGGCAGCAGATGAGCAATGTGTTCAATTTGAATTTATAAGAAAGGGGAGGGCAGCATGTCGATAGCCAGCACGATGTCGAATATAGGCAGCAGCATCACGGGCAATGTTCAAAAGGCAGTGCTGATTTTCGGGACGGGCGCTTCCTCTTCTGCATCGGCGGCGGGCGGTACGGCGAGCATTGCAAAGATGACGGCCCAGATGCTCAACCGCAGTGGATTGACCAATACCAATCTAATCGATACATCCACCGCGCGGTATATCGAGGTGCAGTATAATCCGGCATCCATTCGCATTTCTGCAAATGCGGACAGCGTGCAGATGCGAAATCTGCAAAATTCCCTGGAGGATGGCGTAGTCAATCAGAGCTGCCGTGCACCGTCGGTGATTCTGTCGGTCGACCTGATTTTCAACGAAGTAAACGTCAAGGATTCCTTTATGGCGGATAAGTTCCGCGTTTCGGCAAATGATGCGATTACGGACGCGGCGGCTGTCGTCAAGGCGCTGCACAGCGGTTACACTGTGCAGCCGCAGGGCAATGGCCTGCTGGCGGCCAGCATGCTCGAATCCGAGCGTTTTGTGACCTTTCAGTGGGCGGATATGTCGTTTTCCGGGGAGCTGACCGATGTGAACGTGCAATACGGCATGTTTTCGCTGTCCGGCAAGCCCGTGCACAGCGTTGTGTCGCTGCGCATCACGCAGCAGCTTGCAAGCGGGGCGGAGGATACCAAGTGGAACCAAAGCAAGTTTGACGAGTGCTTCAATGGTGAGCAGAATACGAACATCGGTCAGAATGCGAGCAATTTGCTGAATCTCACCGGCTTCTGACCGCAGGAGGCAAGATATGGCAGGCATTTTATCCGGCGCGTTATCCGCGCTCGGCAGTATGGCGGGCAATGCATCGGGTGCCGCCAGTCAGTTAACATATGATGCATTGAAAAAGACTTATATGGAGTTTGCTTCGCCGCAGGCAGCGATATTTTTTGGCGGCGATGCCTTCAAAAATACAGGGGAATTTGTCATTGACGATATCAGTGTAGAAGTGACGAGCGATTTTGAGGCATCCATTGCCTCCTTTCGCATTTACAATATCTATGACCAATCGGCCGCGTCCTTTCGATACAGCGAAATCAAGCAGCAGGTGTGCATCGGCAATGTCGTGGATATTGTGCTGGGCTATCTCGGTGTCGGCAAGACCGTGTTTCATGGCTTTGTCGCCGGACTGGATTTTCATTTTGACAACATCGGTCTGCCGTATCTTGAGGTGACCGGTATGGACATCAAGGGTGTGATGATGGCCAGCAGCTATGCGCAGCAAATCTCGGCCACATCCTACAGTGCGGCGGTGGAGAAGATATTTGCGCGCAGTGTGTACTCCAGTCTGATGAAGGACATGAATTTACAGGTCACGGCCACGCCGGATGCGGGCGGCGCGACCGGCGGATTGACCGGCGGTGGCGCGGCTTCGGCTTCGACCATTGAAATGGTTTCGGAAAGCGACTATGAATTTGTTGTCAAGGCGGCCAAACGCTTTAACTACGAGTTTTTTGCCGACAAGCAGACCGTTTATTTCCGCCCTGCCAAAGCGGATACCGCGCCGCAGGCCGAGCTGTCGGCGGGCGCGGGGATTCTGGAATTCAGCATCGGGTATAGCGTCAGCGGTCTTGTGGGTGAAATCGAGACGCGCTCGGTCGACGCAGGTACGGGCAAGCTGGTCACGGCCAGCAAAAAGCTGGCGCAGGATGCCGGAATCGAGAGCAAGGCGCGCGCGCTGGTCAATAAGGCACAGAAGGTGTATATTGACGCATCCATTCAGTCCCAGCAGGACGCGGATGCCCGCGTTAATTCGCTGTATGAGCAGATGAGCTATCGGCTGGGCTCGTTTGAGGCGACCTGTGTCGGCATTCCCGACCTTTCCCCCGGACGGTTCCTCGATGTCAAGGGTATGGGCGCGCCTGCGGACAACAGCTTTTATATCACCACGGTCATGCACCAGTTCAGCAGCGACAGTGGTTATCGCACCCGGCTGATTGGCAAAACCGCCAAGTTCGGCGGGGCACTCGGCGGCGCCTCCGCGCTGACCGGCGGAATAGGGGGATTGTTATGAGCCTTTATGATGTCATTGGAGGCATTTCGCAAAAGCAGGTGACCAAGACCGAGACCGGCGATGAGCGTGTGTTCGGCTTCATGTTCGGTACAGTTACGTCCAACTATGACAAAAGTATGGAAGGGCGGGTCTGCGTGAGCATTCCGACGCGCGATGACGGCGCAAACGAGCTGCGCTGGGCGCGGGTCATGCATTCGTATGCCAGCAGGCAGTCGGGAATCTATTTTATGCCCGAAGTCGGTGATCAGGTGATGCTCATCTTTGAAAACGGGAATATCGAAAAGCCGGTTGTGATAGGCAGCGTGTCGTTTGATAATGATAAATTCCTGACCGGTTCGGCGGATGAGAATAACAAGATCAAACGTATTGTCACCAAACACGGCAGCACGATTGTCTTTGAGGACAACGCGCAGGACGAAAAGGGCGGGAAGGACAAAATCATCATACAAACCGCCGGCGGGGAACACACCGTCGAACTGGATAACGATGCGGACCAGATTGTTATTAAGGATAAAAAGGGCAATAACTCCATCGTCATTGCGACCGCCGAAGGGCAGGGCAGCATGACCATCAAGACGGAGTCCCGGCTGACCATCAAGGTCGGCGATACCATTCAGATGGATATGTCGGGCGAAAGCGGCACGGTCAAGCTGTCGGCCAATGATTTCAAGGTGGAGGCCAGCAAGATGGCATCGGTCCAGACGGACGGTATGCTCAAGCTGGAGGGCAGCACGGTGACGGAAAAAGCGTCATCCGTTTTGAAACTGGAAAGCAGCGGCGCTGCCACAATGACCGGCAGCCCGATTAAGATAGGATAAGCACCGTTCAGGGAGGAAAACGATATGGCAAACAGGCGTTTTTTGGGCAGCGGGATGAAATTCCCGCCGCAGATTGACAAAAGCACGGGGCGGTTTGTCGTATCCTCCGGGGAGCAAAGCGTCAAAGAGTCCATTTATCTCATCCTGATGACACAGCGCGGCGAGCGTTGGCTTGAGCCGCAGTTCGGCGCGCGCCTGCTGAGTTATTCGTTTATGGATACCTCACCGACCATGCTGGGCCTGATGAAAAACGAGCTGACCAGCGTGCTGCTGGAGCAGGAGCCGCGTCTGTCGGATGTGTCGGTCAGCATCGACCCGACGGTGCGCGACGGCTGCCTGCTGATTAACATCAGCTATGTGGTGGCGCAGACCAATCAACGGGATAATCTGGTGTTTCCCTTTTATCTGAACATACAGCCTGAGGAGGAGAACGATGAGCAAGGAAAGTGATTTCCGGATTGACGCGCGCACGGAAAGCGATTTGCGGGAGCAGATTGCGCGTCTGGCGCAGTCCTATACGCCGGAATGGGCGTTCCATCCGGAAAATCCCGATATCGGTTCGGTCATCGGGCTGCTGTTCGCCTCACAGCTTTCGGGTAATATCCGACGCCTGAACCAGATTGTGGAGAAATATCATACCGAATTTATCAATCTGCTTGATTTGTCGCTGCAAGCGGCCTTTCCCGCTGTCGGTGTAGCGGTGTTTGATATGATACCGGATACAGTAGCCGGTGTGCAGGTGCCGCGCGGGATTAAGCTGCTCGCGGAGAGCGGCGGGGACGAGCGAATCGTGTTTGAAACGCAGAATGAATTGTTTGTCACCAGTGCAGTGCTGACCGATATCGTAGGCGTATCCGGCTGGCGGGGCTGCATCCGACCGCTGCGCGGCGATTGGCGCGCAGAGCCGCTGCTGCCCGCAGGTTTGCTGCGCCGCTCGGATATGGAGGCGCTGCCGGAGGCGGCAACTGCGCCGGAGGAAGAACCGGCTGCCGAGCGGGCAATCAGCCTGTTTGACTATTCCGAGGGCAATATCGCGCGCAGCGCACTGATTTTGTATCACAACAGTCTGTTTGACACGGCGGACGGCGTGTCCATTATGGTTTACGCCAAGGATGCCGTCACAGGGAAAAGTTTGGCCGCATGGCTGAGCAATTCGGCCTGCTGCCGCTGGAGCTATTTGACCGAGGACGGTCTGCGGCCGATGGATGCCCGCATGGGTGAGGACGGCGGCGTAATCCTGACGCGCGGCGGGGAAAACCGCCATGTGAATATTGCCGGAGAGGAATACGCGGTGCTGTGCGCAGAGGCTTGCGGAATGCCCCGCGATGCGGTGGATTTGGCACAGCTGGAGGTCAGTTCCTCGTGTGAGCAGACCGTGCCGGAGGGCATCATCCACAACGATGAACAGCTTGACAGCGAAAGCTGCCTGCCGTTCGGGCCGACGGCGTCCATTTTTGATGAGTGCTATATCGGTCACGACCGCATTTTCCGTCAGCAGGGCGCAGAAATCGAGCTGACCTTTACCCTCAGCTACGAGGATAAGCTGGTCGATTTGCTGCCCGCACAGGCGGAGGAGGAACTCAAGGTCATCAAACGCCGGCCACGGCCGACGCAGATTGGGCGTGCGGAAACATGCGTGCAGCGCATGGCAATTGAGTATTTTAACGGTCGCGGCTGGTATCGTCTGCCGATTGCGACCGACTGGCAAACGCTGTTTGACGGCACGTATGACGGCGAGGTGACCATCTGCTTTGCGTGTCCGGACGATTGGCAGCCGAGCGTAATCGGCGGCATAGAGGGACGCATGCTTCGGCTGCGCGTAATGCAGGCGGACAACTGCTTTTTGCAGCCCTGTTTGCATCACATGCCGCGGCTGGGAACGGTGCGGCTGCGCTACCAGTATACGGGATTGCGCCGCCTGCCGCAGCGTGTGGAGCGCATCTGCGGCACGCTGCGCGAGGACGTAACGGCGCTGGTGCACAGCGGCCGGTCGTTTACTGCGTTTGCACCGCTGCCGTACAGTGATAATTCGCTGCTGCTGGGGTTTGACCGTCCGTTCGGCGGTTCGCCCGTCAGCCTGTTTTTTGATATCGAAGAAAATGTACATTTTGAGAGCGCGCCGCTGCAGTTTTATTACTCGACGGCGGGCGGCTTCAAGCGTCTGCGCGTGGTGGACGGCACGCGCGCCATGCGGCAGGCGGGCATCGTGCAGTTTTATCCGCCGCAGGATTTTGCGCCGTTTTCAGTCGAAGGGCGGCGGCGCTATTGGCTGCGCCTGACGGATGAAACCGGCGCGTTTGATGCGGACGGCCGGTATCATGCGGTCATCCGGAGCCTGCTGACCAATGCGGTCGAGGTGCGCAATATCGAAACCCTCCCGGAAAAGCAGTTTTATATCGAAACCGCAGTGCCCCATATGGCTTTTCCGCTGGATACGGATAATATCCTGTCCGCCGAGGTGTTTGTCAACGAGTTCGGTGCACTCACGCAGGGCGAAATGCGCGCCATGCTGGCTGAACGGCCAGACGATGTGCGCGTGGAATATAGCCTGATTGGTGAAATCAGCGCGTTTTTCGTGCGCTGGTCCGAGGTGGACAGCTTTGACCAGTCCGAGCCGGAGGACCGGCACTATCAGATTGACCGCATGCTCGGTCTGTTGCGTTTTGGCGACGGCGTGAATGTGCGTATCCCGCGCGCGCAGAACAATGTGGCAATCACCGTGCGCGTGCAGCGGTGCGAGGGGATGCAGGGCAATCTGCCGACCGGTGCGGTCAACCGTCTGTACGGGAATATGCTGTATATTGACCGTGTTTACAATCCGGTTGCCACCAGTGCGGGCAGCAACATCGAAACGGTGGAAAGCGCGCGGCTGCGCGGCACGAACCTCATCAGTGCGCAGAACCGGCTGGTCAGTCCGCTGGATTTCCAGCGCGCGGTGCAGGCATATTCCGCCGTGATTGCAAAGGTGAGGTGCATTGCGGGCTGTTCGCCCGGCGGCAAGCGGGACGGACGGCTGGTGTCCGTTGTGGTAATGATGCAGGATTATCTGTCCGGTTCATACTCGTTTAACAATCTGAAAAAGCCGCTGACCGACTTCCTGCTTGCGCGCTGCGAGGCAACCATCGCGCCGGATGATTTTTACCTGACCGAACCGCTGTATATTGAGCTGTCGGTCGACGTATGGGTGGAAACCACCCGTGCGGATATGGCTTTCCAAATCCAGAATATGCTGACCGAGCGCATCCGCGCAATGCTCGACCCGCTCGGGACGCCGGGCTGGGACATCGGCGTATTGCCGGATGAACGATGGATCGGCATGCAGCTGCGCACGGCCAAAATGGACGCGGTGGTGCAGCGGTTTTGTGTCACCGCGCGTCGCGTAGAACAGGACGGCGTACACGAATGCGACTTGTCCGAGCTGCCGCGCTCTCCCTTTATGATTGCCGTCAACGGCCGACATCAGGTGCATGTCGCTTTTGTCGGTTGATGATTACGAATTCCGCGCAGACGGAGGTATCCCATGCTGCACAGTATCAAATTAAACGATCAGGATTATGAACAACTGCTCGGCGAGGCGCTCGCGCGTATCCCGCTGTATACCAACGAGTGGACGAACTTCAATGTTTCCGATCCGGGCGTCACGATTTTGGAAAATCTGTCCTCCTTTTCGCTGCTTCAGCAGAGCCTGCTGGATGAGGTCACGGATGAGCTGCGCTTCAAGCTGCTGGGCTTGCTCGGCTTTCATCCGTCCGATATCCGTGCCGCGCGCCTGCTGGTCGCGCCGGAGAATGGTGGAGGGCGCACGCTGCCGGCGCAGGAAAAGCTGCTGCTCGGCAGCATGTGCTTTGAAACCAGAGAGAAAACCGAACTGATTGCATGGTCGGTTGTGGGCGTGCTTTGCAGCAGCGGCGGGAAGACACGTGATTTGACCTATTTGCTGCAATACGGGGCGCATGCTTCGGTGCAGTTGTTTGGTGCGTTGCCGCAGCCGGGCGACGCGGTATATTTTATTTTATCGGGCGAGCTGCATACCGGAATGACGCTGCATTTCTATGCCGGTATTGAAAATGAAAGCTGGCGCAATCCGTTCGACGCGGATGATTCGTTGTCCTTTGCGCGCATGCGCTGGCAGTACTATACGGCCGACGGTTGGATGGATGCATCGTGCGAGGACGAAACGCATGGCTTTTTGCTCAGCGGCGCTCTGCACCTGACCTTGGGGCAGACGGCCCCTGCTGCATGGGACGGCTTCTCCGTGCAGGGAAACGCGGTGCGCTGCGTGCTGGAGCAAGCGGAATACGACATTGCGCCGCGCGTGCGCTCGCTGGTGGGCGGCCTGTTTGAGGTGGAGCAGCGGGACACACATGCAGCGTCCTTCCGCTTTGCAGGCGCGGATGAAATCCGCATCCAAAGCGCGATGACACGCTTTGAAAACCTGTTTGTCTATTGTCGGGAGGATAAAGACGGACCGTATTTCCGCTATGAGCAGGACCGCGGGGAAGGTAAGGGCCGCTTTTATTTGCGGCAGGACGAACCGGACGGCACGGTGGTACTGCACTTTGACCGGGCGCGTTTTGGCTTTGGGCCGGATGCGGGACCGGATGCTGTCTGTGCGGTGTGCTATGACCTTGATACGCTGCATCGTCGCTGGCTCGGCACGGCCTACGGATATGAGGATCAGCAAATCGAGTTGACCGATTTGGATGCGGTCCTGTTGGATGGCTTTAGCGTATTGGCGGAATTGCCCTTGCCGGATGGGCAGACCGGGTACTACCGCATTGAGCCGAATGACAGAAGGGAGAACAGCCTGAATTACACGGTGGAGGCATCCGACAGCACGCTGCACATCCTTCACAACGGCATGAGCGGCGCCGTGCGTCTGTATCTGTGCGACGCGGCAACCACGGCGGGCGAAGCCGGCAATCTGCGTGCAGGTGCGCGTTTGAATGCCGCGCCCGACCCATATTTTCCGGATGAGCCGACCGGCGTGTTCTATACTGCGCCCGGACGAGGCGTGGGCGGCCGTTCGTCAGAGACAGCCGAGCAGCTGCGCCGCAGGCTGATTGAAGCGCTGCGCAGCCGTTCCAGCGCGGTCAGCGAGGCCGACTACGAGCAGGCGGTCCGCACTACCCCCGGTCTGTGCATCCATAAGGTGCGCGCGGTGGCGGATGAGCAGCATAATCTTGTACGGCTGACGATTAAGTGCTATACTGAAGACGATAGACCGACGCTTCCGGACTGTTATGTGAAAAATATTACACAGCGGTTGGAGCAATATCGCATGATTGCCACGCGCATTGAGCTGCGCCAGCCGCAATATGTCCCAATCGACGTGACGGCAGTCGTGCACGTGCGCAAGTATTACGAAAACGCCCGCGCAGAACTGGAAGAGATGCTGCGGCGTGAGCTGGATTATATCCATTCAGAGCATACGTTCGGTGAAACCATCCGGTTTACCGAGTTATATCGCAAGCTGGAGACACAGCCGGGGGTGGACAGCGTATATTTGCTGTCCATGCATCCCGCGCCGGGTGCGGACGCAGTCATGCAAGGGGCGGATATCGTTCTGGGAGAGAGCAGTTTATGTCATTTGGGCAAGCTGACGCTGGAAATCAACACATCACTGGCTCGATAAACGGGAAAACGGGGAAAACGGATGGAAAAATTGCTGAAAAAATATCGCATCGGTACCAGCCGCCTGCGCAGCGGCAGCCGGTGCGGGCTGGAGCTGGATGACAGCGGCGGCGTATACACGACGGCGGGGCAGATGCGTCATGTGCTGTTTCTCGGTGCGCTGGATGCCGGCGTCGAGGACTGCGAGTGGGGGCGGTTCGCACTGTCGGCAGAGCTGCCGCGCGATATGGTTCTGGTGATTTACGCGCTTGCCTCGGATGAAAACCGCGTCTTCAAGGATGGGCAGGTGCTTCTGACCGATGATTTTCTGCGTGATGCGGATACGGATGTGCAGCATAAAATGCGTTTGTTTGAGCTGTCCGATTCGATTCGGCAGGTTGGAGCGACCGATATCCTGCTGTATGGGCAGAGGGGGCGCTATCTGTGGCTGTGCATCGAACTGATTGGAACGGGCAGCGCACATTTGCAGGATTTGCGCGTATATGCGCCGGGGGATAACTTTTTCCAGACCTTTCCGGAGGTCTACCGGCGCAACGGCGAGTTCCTGCACCGGTATCTGTCGGTATTTTCCACGCTGTATAATGATTTGCAGGAGGAAATCGACGGCCTGCCTGCGTTGTTTGATCCGAAGACCGCGCCTGCGCAGCTGCTGCCGGTGTTTGCAGACTGGCTGGGGCTGGAAATGGAGGGCGGCTTTCTCAGCGACCGGCAGTGCCGCTGGCTCATTCAAGCAGGCTTTCGCCTGCTGTCCCGCAAGGGCACGCGCGCGGCGATTGAAGAAATCGTCCATTTGCTGGTGGAGGAGCCGGTATATATTTTGGAGCGCGTCGGACCGGAGGGCAGCCGGGAGCAGAACGGGGAGGACCCGTTTGCGTTCACCGTGCTGATTGCGCGCCGGTCGGATGAGCAGCTGCATGCCAAGCTGCTGTACCTGATTGACCAGTTCCGCCCGATTCGCACGCGCGTGAGCATCGTCTTTCTCGGAGACTGTATGGGCATGGATTATCACTGTTATATGGATGTCAATGCGTCGCTGGTGCAGAGCACGGGCGGCAGTCTGAATGACGGGGCGGCGCTTAATGGATTGACCTGCCTGCAATGAGCAAGCACAGATAAAAGGAGAGTATTGCAATGACGATTCAAACCAGCCGGGACGGGGCCACCACCACGCTGCAAATTGAGGGGCGCGTCGATACGATGACCAGCCCGCAGCTGCAACAGGCGGTGCTGGAAGCGTTTCAGGAAGCGGAAAAGGTCGTTCTGGATTTTAAAAACGTCTCTTACATCAGCAGTGCAGGGCTTCGTGTGCTGCTTATCGGGCAAAAGACCGCGCAATCCAAACATACGGCTATGGTGCTGACCCATGTCGGCGAGACGGTTCAGAACGTGCTGAATATGGTAGGCTTCAATTCAGTGCTGACCATCGAATGAAAATTGGGGCGGAAAGAGTGGCTTTTCCGGCCCTTTTTCCTTATATTCTGCGGAAAAGAGGGGAAGAACGGTGAAAAAACGGACAGGGCATCTGCTGCGTCTGCTGCTGGGCGGTTTGCTTTGCATGCTGGTGTTTTCCGTTTCGGCTGCGGCAGCACAGACCAGACAGGAAACACTGGACTGTACCCAATATACATACAGCATGCTCGACCGCGCGCAAGGCTGGTATTGGGATTATGCAACCAAGACGCTGACGCTGATAGATGCGGATATTCGCCCGGAAGTCAAATGGGTTTGGCAGAATGGTATGCTGGTGGAGGACCAAACGGTTAACGGCATTGTCCTGCCTGCGGATTCGACGGTTGTACTGCTGGGGGATAATACGGTTTCGGCTGCGGCCTATGGCCTGTACAGCGAAGGAACGGTTCGGTTTGTGCAAAAGACGCTTCTCGCACCGGAGGACATTTCCCAACTGACAGGTGAAGAAAACGGAAAGCTGGAACTGACGGGTGAAAAGCAGGCAGTTCAGGTGGGCGGTCTGGAAAACGAAGACGGGACTATCACAGCGGGTGAAAACTGGTACACTGCCGGCGAGACCGACGAGACGGGAAGCAATCCGTATGTCTGCATCCAAACGCCGCCGCGCATCGTCATCAATGTTTCCTCCTGCGGTGTGCAGCTTGAGAGCGACGGCTTTTATCTGTATCAAAATAACACGCTGAGCGCAAAGTACCCTGCTGCCGGGCAGTATGTTCTGAGTGGTACGTCGGATGCTGCCAGTCGGTCGATTGTGGTGCGCAGCGATGCGGAAGTGACAGTGACGCTGGAAAATGTTCAGCTGGATTTGAGCAAGCAGCGATGGAAAACGCCGTTTGCAATCGAAAACGGTGCTAAGGTCGAGCTTATCCTGAAAGGGGAGAATACGCTGCGCGCGGGCACGACCCGTGCGGCTATCGAAGTCGCTGACGGGGCGGTGCTGACCGTTTCATCGGCAAGCACCGGTGGCCTGACCGCCGCAGGCGGCGCGGGTGCGGCCGGGATTGGCGGCGGTTCGAATGCAGCGTGCGGCGCGGTGCAGATTCAAGGCGGCACCATCGCTGTAAGCGGTTCGGGCGGCGGCGCAGCGGTCGGACAGGGAGCGGGCGGCACGGGCGGCAGCGTCACCGTGACCGGCGGCGCAATGCAGCTGACCGGCAGCTATGGTGCGGCGGCACTGGGTGGTGGCAGCGGCGCGACAGGCGGTACCGTACAGGTCAGCGGAGGAACGGTGACTGCGCGCGGCGGTGCCAATGCGCCGGGTATCGGTGCAGGCGCGAACGCGCAGGATTTTTCGACAACCATTTCCGGTGGTACGGTTGCCGCGACAGGCGGGAAAAATGTCGCCGGTATTGGTGCGGGTACGGGCGCTTCCGGCTGTAACACAGTCATTTCCGGCGGCACGGTGCAGTCCGGTGGCGGTTACGGTGCCTCCGGTCTGAGCGCGGGTGGCGCCCAGACAACGGTGACAACAGAAGACGGCGTGCTTCCGGTGCAGCCGGAGGACGGAGAGCAGACGGCGGGCGCGCCGAACAGCATGACGATTACGGGCGGCAGTATTTCCGCAGCGGCCGGTGGCGGCAGCGGAGTAACGGCGGTGTCCAGTGAGGTCAGCGGCGGCAGCGGTGTTGCAGTGATTGCGGCGGTCGCGGAGCCTGCGTTTGCCATGCCGCAGGACAACAGCGCACAGACCTATACCAGTTATCTCGATACCTTGCCGACCGAGGACGATGTGCGCGAGGAGAGCGGCGCCAATGAACCGGAGAAGCCGGACGAGCCGGAGCAACCGGACGAGCCGGAGGATACAACCGGGCAGGCCGCAGAGCAATTTGATGATTTGGATGCATCGGCATGGTATATCCCTGCGCTGAACTTTTCTGCCGCGCATGCACTGATTGACGCCATCGACGGCGACCGCAGCTTTGAACCGGACAGCAATGCAACGCGCGCGGTTGTGGTGGAAGCGCTGTGGCGGCTGGCCGGGCGGCCGGACGCGGCAGATGAGGCGCCGTTTGACGACGTTTCCGCAGATGCCGCATGCGCTGCATCGGTGGCGTGGGCGCAGGAAAGCGGCGTGATAACAGGGGACGGCGACGGCAATTTCCGACCGGAGGACAGCATCACGCGCGAGGAAATGTGCGCGGTATTGGCGCGGTTTGCCGCATGGCGCGGCGATTCGCTGCAGGCTTCGCTGCAAGGCAGCTTTGGCGACGAGAATGCAATCAGCGCATGGGCGCGTGAAGCGGTTTACCTGTGCCGCGGCAGCGGACTGGTCAAGGGCCGGGAGGATGGCTGCTTTTATCCGAAGGACGCTGTGACACGCGCGGAACTGGCACAAATGCTATATAATCTGGAAAATATCCATACCAACCAAGCGGGGTGAACTATGAAAGAGCTGTGTGTACCGGCTAAGCTGGAGCAGTTGAATCACGTGCTGGCATTTGTGGCGAATGAGCTGGACGGAGCGGGCTGTAAAGAGACGGTCAAAACACAGGTTATGGTCGCTGTCGAGGAGATTTTTGTCAACATTGCCAGCTATGCATACCCCGGGCAGGAGGGCATGGCGACCATCCGCATGCAGATTACAGGTGTGCCTGCAATCGTGCAGGTAGATATGCTCGACCAGGGCATACCGTATAATCCTCTACAGCAAAAGCCACCGGATGTGACACTGCCCGTACAGGAGCGTGCAATCGGTGGGTTGGGCATTTTCATGGTCAGGCAGACGATGGATGAGCTTTGCTACCGCTATGAGAACAGGTATAACATCCTGACCATGCGAAAAGCGTTGAACGGATGAATAGAAACCGTTATCAATCGGTCAAAAGAGAGATTTTGACAAGCCATATGACCGGAAAGGGGGAGACGCAAATGCATCGGCAGCGATTCGGCCGAATTTGGACCGGCTTAGGTCGTTGGAAGCGGCGCGGCACATGGCTGGTCGTATTGGCGGTCGTTTTTGCGGCGCTGGCGTTGGTCTGGGCCGGAGCGGTCCGGATAATCGGGCATGAATATGTGCTCACCGACGGTGAACGGCATGAGACTGTGCGGCTGTATCCGGGCACGGTGGAGGAAGCATGTGCAAAGGCCGGATTTGACGGTTTGATGGTGCGTGAGCAGTATGAGTCCGGCGGAATAACCTATTTGACGCTGGGCGATACCTTATATGCGGAGATTGAGCGCGATGGGGAGACGATGACCGTGCCGTTTTCTCCCTGTACGGTGGCAGAATTGCTGGAGAAAAACGGCATCATCCTGACGGAAAACGAGGTGGTGACGCCGGCGCTGACCGAGTATTTGTCTGATGATGCAGGCATCTCGATTGTTTCGGTCAGTTATGAGACTGTGACGCAAACCGAAGAGATTGATTACGGCATTCTGGTACGCGAAAGCGATACATTGGAGCAGGGTGAGCGGAAAATCGTGCGCGCGGGCGTCAAAGGCGAGAAGCTGGTTACTTATCGTGTGGCAATGCGGAATGGCAAGGAGGTTCAGCGCATCGCGGTATCCGAAACCGTTGTGAGCGAACCGGTCGACTGCGTGATTGACCGTGGAACGGGGATTGCCGAGACCGAGCAACCCCAGGAGGAGCTGGCGTGGGATGAAGGCGTTATTTTCCCGGGGCAGCAGTCCGGCGGTGCGGATGCCGCCGCGCAGGGCAGTGCGGATGGCACCCTGTCCGCGGTGAGTGGCGGGCTGTCGACAGAGGGCAAGGAGAAGGTCTGGTCCGCGCCCACCGATGTTGCAGTCGATACCATAAACAAGCGCATCACCACACCGGATGGTACGACGCACACGTATTCCAGTGTGCTGACAGTCAAGGCGACCGCTTACCATCGGCAGGAAGAGGGCGGCTTGATTACGGCTACGGGTACCACAACACAATATGGCACCATCGCAGTTGACCCTTCGGTAATTCCGCTCGGCTCACATGTGTTTGTGGTGGCAGAGGACGGCACAAGCTGGAGCTATGGACCCGGTCTGGCGGAGGATACCGGCGGACTTATCAAGGGCAATCGGATTGACTTGTTCTTTATGACCGGCACAGAGGCAACCAATTTCGGCGTGCGCACTGCGAAAATTTATATTTTGAATGGATAGCCTGCCGGATTGTGGTGATACACCATCGGACAGCATGGCGGGCCTACAAAAGAAAAGCGCGCGGTTTCCGGTTTTACGGAAGCCGCGCGCTTTCTATTGCCTCAGATCAGCCCTGACCAGCCAGGTTCTGCTCGTAGGATTCGATCATCTTCTTGACCATCTGACCACCGATAGAGCCGGCCTGACGGGAAGTCAGATCGCCGTTATAGCCCTGCTTCAGGTTGACGCCGACCTCGGCTGCCGCCTCCATCTTAAAGCGATCCATTGCGGCGCGTGCTTCCGGAACCATACCCTGATTGGAACCATTCTTCGTGTTAGTCATGTTTTTTCTCTCCTTTTGTGTGATTTTTGTTTTTGGGGTTTTGCTGATAGTATTTTGTGCGCAAAAAACCGCAATATAAGATGAAATTGCTGTGCTTCAAGGAAAATGCTGCGCAAATCATGTGAAAAAATTTCAATATTGCCGTTCAAAGAGGAAAAAATGTTCTGTGCGTGCAGCGGTTGGAATGACTTGTGCTTTGACTACTTATTTGATATAATATTACAAACCAATCAATGAGAAGGACGCTATGAAACGATTTGTCATCGGTATTCTGGCGCATGTGGATGCGGGGAAAACAACGCTGTCCGAAGCGCTGCTATATCTGACGGGTGCATTGAAAAAACTGGGGCGCGTGGATCATCAAAATGCCTTTTTGGATACGTTTGCGATTGAACGGGAGCGAGGCATCACGGTTTTTTCCAAACAGGCCGAATTATCGCTGCCGACGGCTGCGGTGACGCTGCTGGATACGCCGGGACACGTGGATTTCTCCGCGGAAATGGAGCGCACACTGCAGGTACTGGACTACGCGGTTCTGGTGGTCAGCGGAACGGATGGCGTGCAGGCGCATACGCAGACGCTGTGGCGGCTGCTGGAGCGGCATCACGTGCCGACATTTATTTTTATCAATAAAATGGACATCCATCCGGACGCGCGTGCGGCGCGTATGGCAGAACTGAAAAAGCGTTTGGGGGACGGCTGCATCGCGTTTGACCAACCGGATACCATGGCGGAGGAAATCGCCATGTGCGACGAAGCGCTGCTGGAGCAGTATCTGGACACAGGATGCGTAAAACCGGAGGAGATTGCCGCATGCATCCGCGCCCGCAAGGTGTTCCCGTGTTATTTCGGCTCTGCACTGCGGTTGGAAGGCGTGGAAGCCCTGCTTGACGGGCTTGAGCGCTACACACAGCAGCCACAGTATGACAGCGCGTTCGGTGCGCGGGTGTTCAAGATTACACGCGACGCACAGGGCAATCGCCTGTCGCATCTCAAAATTACCGGCGGCACGCTCGCCGTGCGTGCGCTGCTGTCCGGCGAAGAGGATGGCGGCTGGCAGGAAAAAATCAACCAGATTCGTGTTTATTCGGGCGAAAAATTCCAATCGCTCGAGCAGGCGGAAAGCGGTATGGTCTGCGCGGTGACCGGCTTGACGCACACCAGACCCGGTATGGGGCTGGGCAGCGCAGCAGGCGCATTGCCGCCGGTACTGGAGCCGGTGCTCACTTACCGTGTGCAGTTTCCGGATGCGTATGACGCACATACCATGCTGAAAAATCTGCGTCAACTGGAAGAAGAGGACCCACAGCTGCGTGTGGTCTGGAATGAGCGTCTGGGTGAGATCCATTTGCAGCTGATGGGCGAGGTACAGC
>NZ_CALWUQ010000026.1 GCF_944384695.1 uncultured Agathobaculum sp.
GACGAGGGTACACCTGTTCCCATTCCGAACACAGTAGTTAAGCTCGTTTACGGTGACAATACTTGGCTGGCGACGGCTCGGGAAGATAACTCAACGCGCACATCAAAGCAACAGCTTCGGCTGTTGCTTTTTTCTTTACCAATAATGCTGGCAGAATTAATAAATGCGCTTTGATAAACTTGGATAAAGCGCCAAAATTGTGTTTTTCGCACAAAAACCCGTTGACAAACAGGCAAAAATCGCGGTATTCTTTATACACAAAAGAAATACCGGCTTGTGACTGCTCGGCAGGCAAGACCAAACGACCGAAGGATAATTTGTCCGTTCGGAGGTTTGGTCTTTTTTTATTTTCCGGGCAAAATAGTAAGTCGAAGGGGGAGGCGTTATGGCGACGGGTATAAAGGGCGGAACCTATCGCATCAGCCGCGTGATTGGCAACAATTTTGTTTGTACGGTGGATGACGGCGGCAAAGAGGTCATTTTGCGTGGGCTGGGCATCGGTTTCAAAAAACACACGGGCGATTTGGTCCCAATGCAGCAGGTGGAAAAAATCTATGATTTGCGCGACCCGGAACAGTCTTCCCGGTTGCGGGAGCTGCTCGCGGATGTTCCGCCGGAATTTTTCGATGTGAGCACGGAGATTATCGAAGCGGCGGAAGCGCGCATTGGGCGGCGTCTGAGCGAAAACATTTATATCACGCTCACCGACCATATCTGTTTTGCGGTCGAGCGGTTGCGCAGCGGGGTCAGCTATCCAAACCATCTGCTGTGGGAAATCACCAATTTTTATCCGGCAGAGTTCGCAATCGGGAAGCAGGCGCTGGACATGATTGACGCGCGGCTGGGCTTTTGCCTGCCGCAGGATGAAGCAGGATTTATCGCATTGCACATTGTCAATGCGGAAATAGACGGTAAAATGGCCGATATGGTGCGCATCACTGAGCTGATTCGCAAAATCATCAGCGTGGTACAGGACTATTACGGTGTAGCGCTCGATGAACAATCGCTCGATTATGGACGGTTCATCACGCATCTCAAATTCTTGGGGCAGCGGATTACGCAAAACCGTTATGCGGTTGACGACGATTCCGAATTTCAAAACATGATTGTGCGTCGTTACCGGCAGGATTACCGGTGCGCCGAGCAAATCCGTGCGCAGTTGCGGGAGACATTTGCCATCCAGCTGCCGTCCGAGGAGATGACGTTCTTGACCATTCATCTGCACCGTTTGGCATTATCCATGGGAATCACTGAACAAAAGGAGTAAAAGGACATGAAAGACAAGATTTTTGGCGTATTACAGCGCGTCGGCCGCTCGTTTATGCTGCCGATTGCCATTCTGCCCGTTGCCGGTCTGTTCCTCGGCATCGGTGGTTCGTTCACCAACGAAACCATGCTGGAAACCTATGGCCTGATGGGTGTCATGGGTCCGGGCACCTTTATCTATGCGATTTTACAAGTGCTCAATGCGGCGGGCTCGATTGTATTCGACAATCTGCCGATTATCTTTGCCATGGGCGTCGCCATCGGTATGGCCAAGCAGGAAAAAGAAGTCGCCGCACTGTCTGCTGCAATAGCCTTCTTTGTCATGCACGCAACCATCGGCGCACTGATTACCGACTTTGGCGCGCCTGACCTGTCCGGCGCGACCGCAAGCGTGCTCGGCATCAATTCGCTGCAAATGGGCGTATTCGGCGGCATCATCGTTGGTCTGGGCGTCGCGGCGCTGCACAATAAGTATTATAAAATCCAACTGCCGCAGGTGCTGAGCTTTTTCAGCGGTACGCGCTTTGTGCCGATTATCTCCTCGGCGGTGTATCTGGTAGTCGGTATTGCAATGTATTACGTCTGGCCGGTCATCCAGACCGGCATCAATGCGCTGGGCGGCTTTGTTCTGGCGTCCGGTTACGCGGGTACGTGGCTGTATGGCTTCATTGAGCGCGCGCTCATCCCCTTTGGCCTGCATCATGTGTTCTACATCCCGTTCTGGCAGACCGCGCTGGGCGGCACGGCTACGGTCGGCGGTGCGCTGGTCGAGGGTGCGCAGAATATCTTCTTTGCCGAGTTGGCAACGCCGGGTATCGAGCATTTCTCGGTCGAGGCGACCCGCTTCATGGCGGGCAAGTTCCCGCTGATGATTTTCGGCCTGCCGGGTGCGGCGTTGGCGCTGTACCGCTGCGCCAAGCCGGAAAACCGCAAGGCGGTTGGTGGCCTGTTGCTGTCCGCGGCGCTGACCTCGATGCTGACCGGTATCACCGAGCCACTGGAATTTACCTTCCTGTTCGTCGCTCCGGCAATGTATGTGGTGCACTGTGTATTCGCGGGTGCGTCGTACATGCTGATGCATATGCTCAATGTTGGCGTTGGCCTGACCTTCTCCGGCGGCTTAATTGACTTGACGCTGTTCGGTATCATGCAGGGTAATGCCAAGACCAGTTGGCTGTGGATTCCGGCGGTCGGCGTGGTGTATTTCATCGTTTACTACTTTGTGTTCTCGTTCATGATTAAGAAGTTCGACTACAAGACGCCGGGCCGTGACGACAGCGAAATCAAGCTGTACACCCGAGCGGATGTGAACGCCCGTAAGGAAGGCGAGGCCGGAGCGGCACAGGGCGGCGGGGGCGTTGCGCTGTCCCGTCAGATTATGCTGGGTCTGGGCGGCAAGGCGAACATTTCGGACGTAGACTGCTGCATTACCCGTCTGCGCTGCACCGTACATGACGCCGCCAAGGTCGACCAGCAGCTGCTCAAGGATACGGGTGCTTCGGGTGTTATCTGCAAAGGCACGGGCGTGCAGGTGGTATATGGCCCACGAGTATCGGTCATCAAGTCGGATTTGGAGGCTTTCCTTGCCTCCTCTGCAAGCAATGCGGACACGCCGCAGGCGGCTTCGGCTGCGGCGGCCGAAACCGCTCCGGCCTCCTCCGGCGCGCATGTGATTGCGTCTCCGCTGACCGGCCGCATTATCCCGCTCGAACAGGTCGCAGACGGTGTATTCTCGGAAAAGATGGTCGGTGACGGCTTCGCCGTCGAGCCGACGGACAATCAGGTGTACGCCCCGGCGGATTGCGAGGTTGCAACCGTATTCGGCACCAAGCATGCCATCGGCCTGACCACGGCGGACGGCGTGGAGCTGCTCATCCATTTGGGCATTGACACCGTGCAGATGAACGGCGCGCCGTTCACCATTGACGTCAAGGAGGGCGACAAGCTCAAGAAGGGCGATAAAATCGGCAGCTTTGACGAAAAGATGATTGTTGAGGCGGGTTACCGGACGGTCACGCCTGTGGTGGTCACCAATTCGGATGCGTATGCGAGCTTTACCCTGCAAAAGACTGGCGATGTCCAAGCGGGTGAAGCGGTGCTGACGGTCGAGTAAAGAGTCTCTTTGAAAATTCTTTCATCCCAACAAAAAAGATGGTAGGCACGAATGTGTCTACCATCTTTTTGTATTCAGCACAAGCAATGCTTGCAGATTTCTCCGAGACGCTGTGCCACCTGCGTTACAGCCATGCTTAGAATGACAGCGGATTGTCCTCACGCACCTGCACGGCGCGCATGTACTGCCACAGCAACACGAGCGGCACGATTTGCGCGCCAAATTGCACGATGCCTGCGGCCATGATGAGCGATGGCTGCCCGGTCAGCAGCAGCAGACTCGCCGCGAACGCGCCCAGCAGCGGCGCATACAGGCACCAGCGGATGCGGCGCGCAGGATAGTTGTATGCGTGGGGGATGATGCGCTCATCCAGCCCCCAGTACAGGTAATATTCGCTCAGCAATCCCGCGACGCTGCCCGCCATCGACAACAGGGACATAAAGTTTTGCAGCATGATGTTGCCGTGGGAGAGCTGGGTGCATACAAGCGCCAGCGCAATGAGCGCGATGGAAAGCAGCTGCGCGGGAAATGCACGGCTCAGCAGCGTGCTTTCGTCCGAAAGGCGGTAAAGCACATAAGCGATGACACCATAGCACATCAGATTGAGGACGTTGGCAGCCAGCAAAACAGCCATGGAGTCGCTCAGCGCGGCCAGATTAATGGCTGCGGATACCACAAGCGCGCCCCATAATACGCGCAGATGGGGATAAATTTTCATACGTGTTGTTCCTCCGATATGGCCTATTATAGCATAGCCAAAGCCGGATGAAAAATATTTTTTGTCAGGGCTTGACAAATATGTACTATTGTATTATTATCATAGCACAACATAACAAGAGAGGAGAGAGCCTATGCAATGGCAACTGCGGGGTGACCGGCCAATCTACCAGCAGCTGGTGGAGATATTGACCGAACAAATCGTCAGCGGGCAGCTGGCGGCGGGCGATAAGGTGCTGGCGGTACGCGAGCTGGCGGCGCAGGCAGGGGTCAATCCCAATACGATGCAGCGCGCGCTGGCGGATATGGAGCGTGAAGGATTGATGTATACCAATCGGACCAGCGGACGCTATGTGACGGAGGATAAAGAGATGATCCAAAAGATTCGGGAACAGATTGCAAGTGACCGCATTGCGGAATTTTTGGCTGGCATGAGCCAGCTCGGCTTCTCCGAGCAGGAGGTTTTCAGTCTGCTCGAAAAGCGTCAAGGGGAGGGGAATCAGAATGGAACACAAAAATGAACTGGTGGTCTGCACGGGGCTGACCAAGACCTATGGCAGCATCAAGGCGCTGGACAATTTGAACCTGACGTTGGGCGGCGGTCGGTTTGTCGGCCTGCTCGGTCCGAACGGTTCGGGCAAGACGACCTTCATCAAGCTGATTAACGGCCTCATCCAGCCGACGGCCGGTAGCGTGCAGGTGGATGGGCAGGCGCCCGGCGTGCATACGCACAGTGTGGTCAGCTATCTGCCCGACCGGGCATATCTGAACGACTGGATGCGGGTGAATGACCTGATGGCGTTCTTTTCCGATTTCTATGCGGATTTTGACCGCGTCAAGGCAAATGATATGCTGCAATCGCTGCACATCAATGCGCTCGACCGGCTCAAGACGCTGTCCAAGGGCACCAAGGAAAAGGTGCAGCTCATCCTGACCATGAGCCGCAAGGCCAAGCTGTTTTTGCTTGACGAGCCGATTGCGGGCGTTGACCCGGCGGCGCGTGATTACATCCTCAACACGATTCTGTCGAATTACAGCGAGGATGCCGCAGTGCTGCTTTCCACGCACCTGATTGCGGATATCGAGCGTGTGCTCGATGAGGTCATCTTCCTGAAAAACGGCGTGATGACGCTGCATGAAAGCGTGGACACGATTCGGGAGGAGCACGGAAAATCTGTTGATATGTTGTTCCGGGAGGTGTTCGCATGCTGAAACTGTTAAAATATGAATGGAAAGCGTGCGCGCGTATTTTTCTGCCGCTGTACGGCGTTGTGCTGCTCATGAGCATCATCAATATGTTGATGACAACCGATAGCGCACAGAACTTTTTGAATGGTATTCCATCGGCCATTTTGGCGCTGCTGTATGTGGCGCTGCTGGTGGCGGTGTTCGTTGTGACTGTGGTCATCCTGATCCAGCGGTTTTATCAGAATCTGCTGGGCGACGAGGGCTATCTGATGTTCACCTTGCCGGTGACGGTCGCGCAGCATATCTGGAGCAAGGTAATCGTCGCCGTGGCGATCTGCCTGCTGAGTGGTCTTGTCGCCCTGTTGAGCATCGCTATCATCGGCGCGGACACCAATCTGATTTTCGGAATCGGCATCATGCTCGATGAACTGGGCAAGGCGATTGTGGCCGACCCCAATGGGCTGGGATACATGCTCGAGGGCATTCTGCTCCTGCTGCTTTCGTTGGCCAGCAGCGTGCTGTTTATCTATCTGTGTATGGCGCTCGGCCATCTGGCCAAAAAGCATCGCGTGCTGATGTCGGTCGTGTGGTATTTCGTGCTCTCGACCGCGGCGCAGTTCCTGCTCACCTTTGTGCTGTTTGGCGCGATGAACGGTCCGATGAACACGCTGATGACCGCGCTGGGCAATGCGCTCAACGGCGTGCCGCAGCAGACGTTGGTGCACGGCGTACTGCTCGGTTTCTGTGTTGCAACAGCAATTCCGGGTGCAATCTGCTATGCAGGGACACATTATATCCTCAAAAACCGGCTGAATCTGGAATAAGCACAGCTTACACGGGGGACGCGCTTCCGCGCGTCCCTTTTTGCACCCTAAAATACGGGATGCTCATAAAATCTTAAGGATTTTACGGCACAATTACAAAGAATTGCCGCGTACAATGAAAGGGTAACAGGGAGGGATGGCGATGACGGCGGTATGTCGGTATGTGCGCAGCGGGCGCGTTAGCGCGGCGGGGCGGTATACGCTTAGTGAAATGGCGGGGCTGTTTCTGGTGTTTTCGGGGGCAGGCTGGCTGTGGGAGGTCGGCTTGCATTTGCTGCTGGATGGCGAGCTGGTCAACCGCGGCACAATGCTTGGTCCATGGCTGCCGATTTACGGCGTGGGAGGGCTGCTGTCTGTTCTGCTGCTTGCGCGTTTTGCGGCGCGACCGCCTGTGGTGTTTGCACTGGGCGCGCTCCTTTCCACGGCCATTGAATTTGCGGCGGGCAAGTATCTGCTGGCGGTTTACGGTTTGCGCTGGTGGGATTACAGCCGGTATCCGCTCAATATCGACGGGCTAATCAGCCCGCCGACCGCGTTGCTGTTCGGTCTGGGCTGCTGCGCGGCGGTATATCTGTCCGCGCCCCGGCTGCTGCGGGGTTTTCGCCGGCTGCCGCATGGCACGCTGCCGCTGCTGTGCGGCCTGCTGATGGCACTGTTTGCGTTGGATTTCTGTGTTTCCACGCTGCATCCGAATATCGGGCAAGGCGTTGCGGTGCGCGCACCGGCGCAGGACGGACTGCAGGTGATTGAGCCGGCCCGAATTGAAATGCTGCTGTATAATTTGCCGAAATAAACTTGCGCACGCCCCGCTTCTCTGCTATGATGAAACCAGAGAAGGGGGGAGTTCCTATGAAGTGTCAGCATTGTGGCATCAACTACAGCGATGAGGATAGAGAGTGCCCGATTTGCGGGGCGCGCGCGGGCACCCGCGG
The DNA here is from genome assembly GCF_944384695.1 of uncultured Agathobaculum sp. Lineage (GTDB taxonomy): Bacteria > Bacillota > Clostridia > Oscillospirales > Butyricicoccaceae > Agathobaculum. Next base: position 7,041 of record NZ_CALWUQ010000026.1, read on the forward strand.
CCGCGTGGGAGAGCTGGAAAAGAAGGCTGCCGCATGGCGGGAAAGGCAGTTTGCGGACGAACCGACCTATCAGAAAACAAGCACACGGAAAACACCCATACGTGCCCAAAAAGCCAAGCCCAGCGTCAAGCCGATTCGTGAAGTGAAACAAGGAAAAGGCAAAGTCGCGGCGGTGGTAGCGGCTGCGGTCGTGCTGCTCAATGTGCTGCCTTCTCTGATGCCGGTGGCGAAGGATTTGTTCGATAATTTCCGCGAAGGCGCCAGCACTTTTGAAATTGACCTCGGCGATTGGGGACAGCCAGAACCGGAGCCATCTGAGGACGATTGGTACGGCTATGAAAACGGCATGATGTACTATGAGCGCGGCACGGAATATACATATGACCCGGATAATTATGTCAGCGTTTACGCCGTGCTGCACGACCTGACGGGTGACCATGCGACGGCGACACTGGCGGACGGCACGACAATCGACCTGTGGGTTGAGCCGGGTGAAATGGGCGGCTATACGCTGGATATTGCCGACGGCACCGGTATCTATCAGGAAAAGGGCTATACCTGGTGCGTATACAATTATCCCGAAGAGGGGATATATGATGAAAACTTTGCGCCCGGGCAGTATGACAGCCTGACGCTGGCCTTGTCGTGCGACGAATGGAGCTACGATGGCAGCCTGCATGAGCGGTACGACACCCGGCAGGAGAACATCGACTTGTGGCTCATCGTTTATGTCGACCGTGAGACCGGCCTGCTTACCTTGCAGGATGCGGAGACTGTGGGTATCTTTGGTGCGCCCGCCTTTGTCTCGCTGACAAGCATACAGGAAGGGTAACAAAAAAAGGAAGCCGAAAGGCTTCCTTTTTTTTATGACTTTTTGCGGCTTTCGCGCAGATAGCGCAGGGTTTCTGCGACATTTTCCTGATGCAGCTCGGCCGCGTGGAAATGCAGCAGATGAAAATTCAGGTTGAACAGCGAGCCAAGGCCCACCGCGCAAATCACCGTGCCGATACCGACCTGTCCGCCGAGCAGAAAACCGGCGATGATGACGAAAATTTCGACGGTTGCGCGGCACAGGCCGACCGAGCGGCCGGTTTTACGCGCCAGCGCGACCATGAGCGCGTCGCGCGGACCGGCGCCCAGCGCGCTTTTCATGTACATCCAGGTACCCAGCGCGAGCAACTCCAGCCCGCCCAGCAGCAGCGCGAGACCGGTGAGCAGCGAGTGCATCTGTGGAATCCAGCCCAGCCAAAGCAGGCCGTCAATGAACACCGCACACAGGATGATGTTGATGACCGTGCCGAAGCCGAAGCTCTCGCCGCACAGCATGGCCGCACCGATGGCGGCCGCACCCACAATCATGGAGGCGGTGCCGTAGGTGATGCCGAGGGCCTGCGCCAGACCCTGCTGCAATACGCTCCACGGCTCCAAGCCGATGTTGGCTTGCAGCATCATGGTGATGCCGACCGCGCTGACCAACATGCCCGCGACCAGCCAAAGCAGGCGACGGATATAGTGATTGGGCATCGGTCAGCCCTCCGCAGCAAAGGCGCCCACCAGTTGCGCGGTCTGCTCGCAGTCCGCGCGGGAAATGTCGTGATGGCAGACCATACGGTACTCACCGCCCATACAGCCGGTGACTTTGATGCCATGCTCCAGCATCCAAGCGGGATACCGGGCGGCTTTATCGGTGTCCCAATCGGTGGTGAAGAACACCATGTCGATATCCAAGCGGTCGCGCAATATGTGCACGCCGTCGATGGCATCCAGCAGCGCACCCAGATGCGCCGCGTTCTCGTGGTCCTCTTTCACTCGTCCGGTCATATCGCGCAGCGCGACCAGCCCGGCGGCTGCCAGAAAGCCTGCCTGTCGCATGCCGCCGCCCAGAATGCGCCGTGCGCGGCGCGCCCGCCAAATCAGCGCTTTCGGTCCGGCAAGAATCGAGCCGACCGGCGCGCACAGCCCTTTGGACAGGCAGCACATCACGGTGTCGCAGTATTGCGTCAGCTCGCGCACATCGGAAACGCCGAGCGCTGCCGCCGCATTGAACAGCCGCGCGCCATCCAGATGCACGGCTACGCCGTTTTCGTGTGCGATTTGATAAATGTCCCGCATGTTGTCAAGGGAAACGACTGCACCCGAAGAGTGCGCGTTTTCCACCACGACCAGCGTGGCGGGTGCCACCTGCACGTCGCTGTCATCGGTCAGGCAGGCGCGCACGGAATCCGGGTTCATGGTGCCATTGACGCTCTGCGGAAAACGCAGCGAAACGCCGGAAAGCTGGGCGTAAGAGCCAGCCTCATGGTCTGCAATGTGCGAATGCGGGTCGATGATGACACAGTCGCCGCGGCGGGTGTGCGCCAGCAGCGCGCAGGCGTTGCCCTGCATGCCCGAGGTGACGAACACCGCGGCCTCCTTGCCCAGCCGCTCGGCGGCATAGGCTTCTAATTCGTGCAGGGTCGGGTCGTCGTCAAAGACATCGTCCCCAACCACGGCGGTGGCCATCGCGTCCCGCATGGCCTGCGTCGGCTGGGTGACCGTGTCGCTTCGCAAATCAATGTACCGCATAATGTATCCTCCTGTTCGTGTCGTTTGCCCGTGGCGCGCAGCATGGCCGCGGACGTTGATAGCGTGTTTTTGCGCTCCGTGCAGCGAAAAAATGAGCGCGAAGCGCTCATTTTTCGTTTGTTGACCAGTAAGTGAATCAGGTTTCTTCTTTTTTGATTTGCGACAGGTAGCGGTAAACGCTGGCCTGTGAGCAGTGCAGCGCATCGGCTACATCCTTGACCGCGCCCTTGAGCAGGAAAATGCCGCCCGCTTCGAGCGAAGAGATGATTTGGATGCGCTCGTCGGGTGTCAGCCGGTCGGCGGTCACGCCCAGCAGGGCCAGTTCACGGCCCACCGCATCGCCTGCGACGGCGTCAATCGAGTTATGAAAGCTCTCGGTCGTCGCGGGCACGACGCGCACCGCGTCGCCCCCTTGCGGACTGCCGGGCTGACAGTGGTCCTCCACAAACGCATCCGGGTGGCAAAGGCGCAGGATGTTTTCGCTGGCTGCCTGATACCGGCTGTCGTCAAAATTGATGCAAAGCATGCCGATGAGCCGCCCATTTTGCTTGATGAACAGCGTGGAGGAGCGCAGCGTTTTGCCGGCGGCGGATACGCCGCAGTAATGCAGCCGGTAGTCCTGCGACTCATAGCTTTTGTCCATTAGGATTTTGAGCGCCACATTGGTCAGCGGTGCGCCGACCTCGCGCCCGCTGACATGGTTGTTGGCGATGGCGATGATAGAGCGGTTCTTATCGGTCAGATCGTGCAGCGCGACCTCGTAATCGGGGCCAAGCGCCTGACCGAGAAATTCGGTCAGTTTGATATAATGTTGCAGCAACGGATTGGCCATACGCTCACCTCATTTTCAAAAATCAGACAGGTTTTTGACCTTAATTTTATTATACCGTAAGAAAAAGAGGTTTGTCAAAAAAGATGAGAATAATTTATCACAATTAAAAGAAAAAGTTATTATACAATTTCGACAAAACCTATGGAAGATTCCTACAAAACGGAAAAATAAAAGTGTGCTATCGTACAAAATAGACAAAAGGTGCTTGACAAAATATTATTCTGGTGATAAATTTATCTCAGAAAAGGAGGCGTGGAAAGGATGAAAAAAGTCATCAGTACGGATTTGGCCCCTGCGGCAATCGGACCGTACGCACAGGCCGTTGCCGTAGACGGACTGGTTATCACATCCGGGCAATTGCCTATCAATCCGGCGACGGGCGCATTCCCGGAGGGCATCGAGGCACAGACCAAGCAATCGCTGGAAAATGTCAAGGCGATTCTGGCGGAAGCCGGTACCGGTATGGACCGCATCGTTAAGACGACTGTGTTCCTCAGCGACATGAACAACTTCGGCGCGATGAACGAAGTGTATGCCACATTCTTTGGCGAGGGTGGTTATCCGGCACGTTCCGCTGTGGAAGTCGCGCGCCTGCCCAAGGATGCGCTGGTCGAGATTGAGGTTATCGCGGCCCTGTAACATCCCCTGCTATTGGTTTACGTTAGTAAAAGATACTGTCCGCCAGTCGGAATTGCCGGAAGTGGGAAACCGGGAATCGATGACCGGGGTATCCTCTAAGAATAAGGCGCTGTGCGCCAAGAAAAATGGAGGTAATTTATATGGACAAGAACATGGCTCACTACCCGCTGGATGTACCCGCACCGCATCATTTCACGTTTGCTGTTCGCGATTTACCGAACGTTACGATTGAGCAGCGCGAGCGCGCTCTGAATGCAACCCACTGGAATGAATTCGCGTTCCCGGCCGGCATGCTGACCGTTGATATGCTGTCTGACTCCGGCACCACCGCGATGACCAACCAGCAGTGGGCGGCGCTGTTCCTCGGCGACGAGGCGTATGGCCGCAACACCGGTTATTACGTACTGCTCGACACCTTCCGCGACATCTTTGAGCGCGGCGGCGAGAAGAACTGGAAGAAAATCATCGACCTCGTGCGCACCGATTGCCGCGACGTAGAGAAGATGATGAATGAAGTTTACCTCTGCGAATATGAAGGCGGCTTCTTCAATGGCGGCGCCAAGCAGATGGAGCGCCCAAATACCTTCATCATCCAGCAGGGCCGTGCGGCTGAGTCCGTTCTGATGGAAATCGTCCGCAATATCCTCAACCGCCGTCATCCGGGCAAGACCTTTACCATCCCGTCCAACGGCCACTTTGATACCACCGAAGGCAACATCAAGCAGATGGGCTCCATTCCGCGTAACCTGTATAACAAGGAGCTGCTGTACGAAGTACCGGAAGGCGGTAAGTACGAGAAGAACCCCTTCAAGGGCAATATGGACATCGAGAAGCTCGAGCAGCTGATTCAGGGTGTCGGCCCCGAGAACGTTCCGCTGATTTTCACCTGCATCACCAACAACCCGGTATGCGGTCAGGCGGTTTCCATGGCAAACCTAAAGGAAATCAACCGCGTTGCGCATAAGTACGAGATTCCGGTGGTATTTGATACCGCTCGCTGGGCTGAAAATGCATACTTCATCAAGATGAACGAGGACGGCTATGCCGACAAGTCCATCGCGGAGATTGCAACCGAAATGTTCCAGTACTGCGATGCATTCACCATGTCCGCCAAGAAGGACGGCCATGCGAATATGGGCGGCATGCTCGCATTCCGCGACAAGGGCCTGTTCTGGCAGAAGTTCTCCGATTTCGACGAGAACGGCAATATCATCACCGACGTAGGCGTTACCCTCAAGGTTAAGCAGATTTCCTGCTACGGCAACGACTCTTACGGCGGTATGTCCGGCCGTGATATCATGGCTCTGGCGGTTGGCCTGTACGAGAGCTGCGACTTCAATTACATGAACGAGCGCGTTGCACAGTGCAACTATCTGGCAGAAGGCTTCTACAAGGCTGGCGTCAAGGGCGTTGTGCTTCCGGCAGGCGGCCATGCAGTGTACATCAATATGGATGAATTCTTCGACGGCAAGCGCGGCCATGACACCTTCGCAGGTGAGGGCTTCAGCCTTGAGCTGATTCGCCGCTATGGTATCCGCGTATCCGAGCTGGGCGACTACTCCATGGAGTATGACCTCAAGACCCCGGAGCAGCAGGCAGAGCTGGCGAACGTGGTTCGTTTCGCAATCGACCGCAGCCGTTTGACGCAGGAGCATCTGGATTACGTTATCGCAGCAGTCAAGGCGCTGTATGAGGACCGCGAGTCCATCCCGAACATGCGCATTGTATGGGGCCACAAGCTGCCGATGCGTCACTTCCATGCCTTCCTCGAGCCGTATCCGAACGAAGAGAAGTAATCCAAAGGAGACAATATGGGCGTAACCTGTGCCGCGTGGAAAGTGCACAGGAACGATTAGGCAAAGGCGCCTGCGGAAAAGTAAACAGTTCCGCAGGCGTTTTTTATTTACCGGCACATCGGTATAAAAAAGGGGTGTAAAGTATGAGTAATAATCAGACCACCGTAAAGACAGACGGTTTTAAGTCCCAGTGGGGCTTTATCATGGCCGCGGTTGGCTCGTGCGTCGGCATGGCGAACGTATGGCGCTTCCCGATGCTGGTTTCCAAGTATGGCGGCTTGACCTTCCTCATTCCGTATTTCATCTTTGCGGCCATCATCTGTCAGTCTGGAATGATGGAGGAGTTCTCGCTCGGTCGCTGGGCCAAGAGCGGCCCGTCCGGCGCGTTCGGAAAGGCGATGGAGAACGGCGGCAAGCCCAAGTCGATTGGTGAATGGCTGGGAGCAGTGCCGATTATCGGCGCGTTCTGTCTGGCGACCGGCTATGCGGTCATCATGGGTTGGGTGTTCTACTACGCCAAGATGGCGCTTACCGGCGAGCTGACCGCGATGGGTCAGGACATGAACGTCATCGGCGGTACTTTCGGTGCGGTCGCGCCCGAGGCAAGTAGTCTGGGCGAAGCAATCCAGATGACTTTATCGACTGGCGGCGCAAACAACATGTGGATCATCGTCGGCGTGATTGTATCGTTGCTGGTTATGGTCATGGGCGTTGCGGGCGGCATTGAGAAATCCTGTAAGATCATGATCCCCGCGCTGTATGTGCTGTTTGTCATTCTGGCCGTTGTCATGGTGTTTATCCCGGGCACGGAAGCTGGCTACAAGTACATCTTCACCCTCAACCCGGCTGGCCTGCTCAATCCGGAGGTTTGGGTCTATGCGTTCGGTCAGTGCTTCTTCTCATTGTCTGTGGCAGGCTCCGGCTCGGTCGTATACGGCTCGTATCTGGGCAGCGACGTCAAGATTCGTCAGTCCGCTGTCATTTGCGCGATCATGGACACCTCGGCTGCGTTGCTGGCGATGTTCGTCATGATCCCTGCGATGGCTTCCGCTGGCGCCGACCTCGGTAGCGGCGGCCCTGGTCTGATGTTCATCTACGTGCTCCCCGTGTTCAACGGAATGGGCGGCATCGCGCGCCTGATCGTGATCTTCTTCTACATCGCGATTCTGTTTGCGGGCGTATCCTCGGTCATCAACCTACTTGAGGTGCCAATTAACTTCCTGCAGGATCAGTTCAAGCTCAAACGCTGGATCCCGACCGTGATCATCCACGCGGTTTCGCTGGCCATCGCGCTACTCATCCAGCCGTGGACCTCGCAGTGGATGGATATGGTTTCGATCTACATTCTGCCGCTCGGCGCAGTGACCGCGGGTATCATGTTCTTCTGGATCATGAAGAAGCAGACCGCGATTGAAGCTGCGCAGCTCGGCTCAGATAAGCCGATCATGAAGTGGTTCATCCCGTTCGGCAAGTATGTCTTTGTTCCGCTTTGCGTGCTGTGTTTTGTGCTCGGCATCGCTTGGGGCGGCATCGGCTGATCCCGTAACTGGAAAAAAATTATCGCTCCCCTTCCCACGGGAATTGCCCGCCGCCTGTTGCAGACGGCGGGCAATTCATGTTATACTAATGAAACAAATGGAACGGAACATGAGGAATGAAGGAGAAAAAGATGAATTCGGATCTGCGCGATAAGTTATCCAGTGCAGCCACTGCGATTGAAATCACGCTGGGACTGATTATCCTGCTGGCATGTTTGATTTGCAGCTTTGGGTTGGTGTTCACCACCGATATGAATACGCTGTTTCTGGTGCCGGATTATTTGCAGGAGCGGCTCAGTGATGCCTGCCTGATTATCATCGGCATTGAGCTGATTAAGATGATCACCAGCTATACGATTGACTCGGTGGTGGACGTGATGCTGCTGGCGATTGCCCGTCAGATGATTGTGGAGCACACCTCGCCGCTGGAAAACCTGTTGGCCGTGCTGTCGGTTGGCGTATTGTTCGTCATCCGTAAGTATTTGTACATTTCGCGTTTGGATCGTCGGAAAAGAAGCAAGAAGGATATCGAAAATGATGTGCGCTCCGAAGTATTGGGGATTGACGCATCGGAAGAAGAGAGAGCGGAGGAAGGCCGTCCCTGAGCGGGACGGCCTTCGCCGTGTTTATCGGACGGTGACGGTGAAGCGCACGCCGGTCTGGGTATTTTCCGCGCGGCAGACAAGGCCGTGCAGCGCGAGGATTTTTTGTGTGATGGCAAGTCCGAGACCATGCCCGCCTGCGCGATTGCGCGCTTTGTCACTTCGGTAGAACATCTCGAACAGTCGCGGCAGCTCGCTTTCCGGGATGGGTTCGCAGTCGTTTTCGACGGAGAAGAGTAGCCCACCGCTGCGGCGCAACGTGACGGCAACGCGCCCCTCTTCGGGCGAATATTTCGCGGCATTTTCCAGCAGACAGCCGAACGCACGGCGCAGCAGCGTTTCGTCTCCGCGGATACGGATGCCGTCGGCAAGTTGGACTGTCAGCCGGCGGTGCTCAAACAGCGGCGCGTATTCCTCGAGCAGTGACCGCAGCAGGGCGGAAAGGTCGATGGCGGTGCGGTGTTCCAGCTCGTCCGTGCGGTCGAGGCGGGTGTAGTCGAGCATTTCGCGCACCAGATTGTTCATGCGGCCGGTTTCCTGCTCGATGGCGGCGAGGTAGCGCGCGTTTTCCTCGGGGGAAATGTCCTGCGCGATGGCTTCGGCGTAGCCGCCGATGAGCGCGAGCGGGGTTTTAAGGTCGTGGCTTGCCGCCGCGACAAACTGCTGCCGTCGGTCCTCGAGGTCGCGCTCGCTGTCCCAGCGTCGGTGTAGGTCGCCCGCCATGTCCGCGAGCGCGCGGTTCAGGTCGCCTATCTCGTCGCCGCGGGCGGTGTCGGGATGGAAGGCGTCAAATTCGAGGTGCGCGACGTGCTGCGCCTGACGGGTGGTTTCCCACAGCGGCCGCGTGACCGCGTGCCGGATTTGCCGGTGCAGCAGCCACAGAGACAGCACCAGCAACGCGAGTGTCAACGCAATCGTACCGCCTATGCGGCTGAGAATAGCGGCAGTACAGTTGCTGGTGGTAGCGCTGAGCACATAAAACGCGCCGTAGTCACGATACTGCCCTACGGTATTTGGCGCAAGCGGGGTGCCGCCTGTGTTGGTCGGATCAATGTGCTGCAGAAATGTGCGGGAAAAGAGCTGGTTTTCCAAAACATCGTCCTCATAGGCGTAGCTGCCGATGATGGAACATTGGTCGCGCTCTTCAATGGGAATGGGGGAACGGTAAACACTTCCGCCATGGACGATAATCAGGTTTGGGAAAAAGATACCGTTCTGTGTGCGGACACCGTAGGCAGTCAGGGCTTGGCCGTTAGCCAGTTCCCTGAGCGTGCGGATGTCATCTTCGGAAAAAAGGCCGATATCGAATGCAAAAGTGGTGTGTGAGCTATCTTCAGCAATTAGGGTGAACAACGGCGGCATATAATCATAGCTGCCGCTTTGTGTGTCATAGATAGACAGTGCAACCGGAAGATTTGGATCGGAATAGCCCGCTTTGTACAAGCGTTCGCGCAGCAGCCAGTATTCGTCTGAGCCGGCGGTGGGCATATCCTCGGATGTGGTATAGCCTGCTTGCCGCAGCCAATCTCCCGCATTCAGACACTGATACGCACACAGGTTAAATTGATTGGAGATATAGGAATCCCGTTTTACACGCCAAACATGATGCAGCGGGAACGCGGTTGCCACTGTCAGCAGCAATGCCGCGAGCACTGTCAGCCGTGTTGCGATGCTGCGCCGCAGCCAGAATGCTTTGAGCTTGTTCATCATGCTCCCCCCAATCGGTAGCCCTTGCCGTAGACCGCTTTGATGTGCTGCGCCGCCGTGCCGAGGGCTTTGCGCAGGCTTGCCACATGACGGTCGACCATGCGCTCGTCGCCGTCAAAATCCACGCCCCACACGCGCTCAATCAGCAAATCACGCGACACCGTGCGCCCCTGTTCGCGCAGCAGCAGCTCCAAAATCTGCGCCTCCTTGGGTCGTAAGGATATCGGCGCGCCGTCAACCGTGACTGCGTGCGTCGCGGTGTCCAGCAGGATGCTGCCGTAGCCCAGTTCGGTTTCGCCCAGCCGCAGGCCGCGCGCCCGGCGCATGAGCGCCTGCGCTTTGGCGACCAGCACGGGGAAGGAAAAGGGCTTTGTGATGTAGTCATCCGCACCCGCGCGGAAGCCTGCGAGCGTGTCGCCCTCCTGCCCGAGCGCGGTGACGAAAATCACCGGTACATCGCTCTCGCGCCGCACTGCCTGACAGACTTCCAGACCGTTCAAGTGCGGCATCATCACGTCCAGCACCAGCAGGTCGAAGCTGTGCTCCCCGGCAAGCGTGAGCGCCTGCTCGCCGTCATATGCTGGCGTGACGCGCACGCCCGCCGCCCGGAAAAAGTCCTGCATGAGTGCAGACAGCGCCTTGTCATCCTCTGCCAGCAGAATGTGTCCCGCCATTTGCATCCCCTCCTTTTATTGTTTTCAGTATAGCATGGAATTGTCCGAATTTTATCCGCGCATAGAAAAAACAGCCTGCCGTAAGGCAGGCTGTTGGTAAGGATGGCTTTATTTGCCGGGAGGGATTTCGCCCACGCCGTTTAAGATATAATGCGGCCGGTAAGCATAGTTTTCCACATCCGCGCGCGTGGTGCAGCCGGAGAGCACCAACACCGTGTCCAGACCGGTTTCGATGCCCGCGACGATGTCGGTATCCATACGGTCGCCGACCATGACGGCTTCATGCGAGTGTACGCCCAGCAGGCGCAGGCCGGTGCGCATCATCAGCGGGTTGGGCTTGCCGACGTAATATGCGCTTTTGCCGGTCGCCAGTTCGATGGGCGCAACCAGCGCACGACAGGCCGGGATGATGCCCTGTTCGGAAGGGCCGGTCAGGTCGGAGTTGGTCGCAATCAGACGCGCACCCTTGTTGACCAAATCGACCGCCTTGAGGATGGTCTGATAATTGTAGGTGTTGGTTTCACCCGCGATGACATAGTCCGGGTCGACGTCGTTCATCACGATGCCCGCCTCATACAGCGCGCCGACCAGACCGGGCGCGCCGATGACATAGGCGGAAGCGCCGGGCTTCTGGCTGGCGACAAACTTGGCGGTTGCCAGCGCGGAGGTATAAAAATGCTCCTCACCGATTTCCAGTCCCATGCGGGCGAGTTTCTGCTGGAGTTCGAGCGGCGAGCGCTCGGATGAGTTGGTCAGGAACAGAAAGCTCTTGTTTTCCCGCTGCAGCCAGTCGACAAATTCGGTCACGCCTTTGAGCAGACGGTTGCCGTGATAGATGACACCGTCCATATCGCAGATAAAACCTTTTTTCTCACGAAGCAATTCGAGTGTTTCGCTCATTTCGGTTCTCCTTTCGCTTATCATGCACTACTTCTATTATGCGGAGTGTGCAGTGGGTTCGTCAAGAGGAAAAAGGGTTGCAGGTGTTAAATAACTGTAAAGATAGATGCTTTGCGCGAACGGACAAAGCATGGTATACTGTTAGAGAATTGAGGGAATGGAGAACCGACAATGGCAATCAGCAAAGCGATGCGTGCCGCGCTGCATGCACTGAGCTATACGGCAAATATTGATTTGGAAAAAACCTATCGTGTGGAGCGCGCGGTGCGCGGCCTGCGCACGCCGCTGGCGCCGCTTTATCATCTGTGGGACCATAAAATCGAGCGGGACGGGCACGATATTCGCGTGCGCCTCTACACCCCGAAAAAGCAGACGGACGGTCGGCTGCTGCTGTTTTTTCACGGCGGCGGCTGGGTGCTCGAAAGCGTGGACACCTATAACGCGGTCTGCCGCAATTTGGCGCGGCGCACGGGCTGCCGTGTGGCTTCGGTAGAGTACGGGCTGGCGCCCGAGCATGTGTTCCCCGAAGGGGTGGAGGACTGCTATGCCGCCGCGCGCGAGGTCTACCGCCATCCGGAGCAGTTCGGCGTGCGCTCGCAGGAGATTACGCTCGTGGGGGATTCCGCGGGCGGCAATCTGGCGGCGGCGGTGTCGCTGATGGCGCGCGACCGCGGAGAATTTGAGGTGGCGCAGCAGATTCTCATTTATCCTGCGACCTATCACGACCATTCGCCAGACTCGCGCTTTGATTCCGTACGGGAAAACGGCACAGACTATCTGCTGACGACCAAGCGCGTGTGCGATTATATGATGCTGTACGCGGGCGGCGATGCCAAACGCATGCATAACCCGTATTTTGCGCCGTTGCTTGCGCCCGACTTGTCCCACCAGCCGCGCACGCTGGTCATCACCGCCGAGTTTGACCCGCTGCGCGATGAGGGCGAAGCCTACGCCCGCGCGCTGCGGGACGCGGGCAACCCGGTGGAGCAGTACCGGATGCCAGACGCGCTGCACGGCTACTTTTCGCTGCCCATGCGGTTTCCGATGGTGCGGCGCACCTATGACCGAATCGAACAATTCCTGAATGGGGAGTCAATCGCATGCCAAACGACAAGCGCAACCGAAAAAATTTAAGCTGGAGCCGTCTGGACAACGCGGCGAAAATCTTTCCGCCGACCTCGCACGGGTCAGCGACGGGGGTGTTTCGCCTGTCGTGTGAGCTGACCGAGCCGGTCGCGCCCGAAGTGCTGCAAACCGCGCTCGAACGCACGCTGGCGCGCTATCCGCATCTGCTGATGGTCATGCGGCGCGGCGTGTTTTGGTACTACCTCGAGCAGACCACGCTGCGGCCCTCGGTCGTGCCCGAGCATGCGCCGCCCTGCGCGGCGCTGTATGAGGGTAGTCAGTCGCTGCTGTTCCGCGTCAGCTACTGGCGGCATAAGGTCAGTCTGGACATGTACCATGTGCTGGCGGACGGGGCGGGCGCAATCGAATTTTTCGAGTCGCTGATGACCGCTTACCTGTCGCTGCGTCATCCGGAGGCGGGAGTGGACGGGCTGCCGCAGGCATCGGTATCCCAGCGCTGGGCGGACAGCTTTCAGAAGTATTACAAGCCGCACAGCGGCGGCAAAGCGACCGAGGGGTTGGGCCGCGCCTATCGGCTGCGCGGGGCGCGCCGTGCGGACGGTGGACTGAACGTCATTGAGGGCGTGGCGGACGTGCGGCAGGTGCTTGCCGCAGCGCATCGCTGCGGCGCGACGCTGACCGTCTACATGACGGCGCTGCTGCTTTCCGCCATTCACAGCGAAATGTACGTCCGCGAGCAGAAAAAACCGGTCATTTTGACCGTTCCGGTCGATTTGCGCAGCTTTTTCCCCTCGCGCACGACGCGCAACTTCTTTGAGACGATTCGGGTCGGATATGATTTTTCGCGCCGCTCCGGCGAACTGGAGGACATTGTCGCATGCGTGGCGGCAGCCTTCAAGGAGGAGCTGACGCCCGAACGGTTGGGCGCGCGCATGAACAAGCTGGCCGCGCTTGAGCATAACCCGGTGCTGCGGCTGATTCCGCTGGCGCTCAAAAATCCGGTATTGCGGCTCTCTGGCGCAGTGTCCGACCGCGGGGAGACGGCGGCGCTGTCCAACGTCGGCAAATTCCGTCTGCCCGAAGCGCTGCACCCCTTTGTGCGCGGCTTCGGCGTGTTCATGTCGACGGGCGCGACCCAGCTTTGCACCTGCTCGTTCGGCACCAGCCTGCATTTTGGCTTTACTTCCGCCTTTGAGAACACGGAGGTACAGCGCCGCTTTTTTGAGCAGTTGGCCGATGAGGGAATCGAAATCGAGATTCGCAGCAATGAATACCATGAAGAGGAGGAAACGCCATGCAGCGATGCCCAAGCTGCCGAGTGACCGTTGCCGGTCACAAAACCTGCTGTCCGCTGTGCGGCGGGCAGCTTTCCGGTACGCCTGAGCCGGACACCGAGGTGTTTCCCGCGCTGGAAAAGCCGCGCTTTACGACCGGTTTTGTGCTGCGCCTGCTGGCGCTGATTGCGATTGCGGTGAGTGTCATCTGCGTACTGGTCAATATCGCAACCGGATGGCACGCGCTCTGGTCGTTGTTCGTCGTGGCGGGCGCAGTGTGCGTCTGGGTTGCGGCGGCAGTCGGCGTGGCCTACCGGCGCGATATGGCGCAGAATATCGGCTGGCAGGTCGTGCTGATTCCGGTCTTGTCCTTTTTGTGGGACTGGTGGACAGGCTGGCGCGGCTGGTCGGTGGATTTTGTGCTGCCGTGTGTGTGTATCGTGGGCATTCTGGCGATGCTGCTCATTGCGGTGCTCTGCAAAACGCCGCTGCGGCTGTTTGCCGGGCCGTTCATCGGCGCGTGCTTCCTTGGACTGCTGCCGCTTGTTCTGATTGCCTGCGGATGCGTTCGCGTGCTGCTGCCTTCGCTGTTGTGCGCGGGGCTGGCGATTTTATCGCTTGCAGCGCTGATACTGTTTCAGTGGCAGACCATCAAGGCGGAATTGCAGCGGCGGTTTCACTTATAACAAAAAAGAGCGGCTATGCCGCTCTTTTTTGTGTTTCAGGCTTGCGCCTGATGGGGATAGGAAAAAGAAATAAGAAAGAGTGAAAGGTTTTACAGAAGTTCACGCTTGATGCGCTCGAGCGCTTCGGGGGCTTGCTTATCCATCTTTTCCGGGAAGCCGAAATAGGATACGCAAATGATGTTGTCGCCGCCGACCTTGGGCGCGTCGGGCCCAAGCTGCTTGTTAGCGAAATCCATGTCGCGCAGCGTTTCAAAAATACCGTCGAAGTCGACCTCGCCCTCGCCCATGGCGGTGTGCTGATGGATGGTGACATCCGCACGGCCGCGGCTGTTGAGCCAAGGCGGATTGAGGATGTAGCGGCAGTCCTTGGTCTGGTTCCAGGTGTCCGCAAGCAGGACGTGGGTCAGCTCGTCGCCGGCGTAGCGCAGCATATGGCGCACATCGCCCTTGCCCTGGTCGTAGAAGAAGCCGTGAGAGGCGGAGTAAACATAGCCGAGGTTTTTGGAGCGGAAGGACTTGACGATGTCGCAGGTTTCGTCGTTCAGCTCGCAGAAATCATACGGGTGGGACTGGATTTCAACGCGCAGGCCCTCGCGCTCGATAATGGGGAGCAGTTCCTCCATCGACTTGTAGAACATGCCGTTGCAGATTTCCTGCTGGTTGGGGTCACCCGAAAATTCGGTGTTGATGACCGGCACACCCATGTTGACCGCAATTTCAATCATGCGCTTCCAGTTGGCGACCGCGTGCTGGCGCTGCTCCTCGGTCGGGCCGGACCAGCGGTAAACCACGATGAAGGACGAAATCTCCACGCCGGTCTCGCGCAGGGCGCGGCGGTATTCCTCCTCACACTCCTTGGAGAACAGCGGGTGCTTGTAAAACGGGTTGATGCGCGGGTGCGGGGACTGCTCGATGTATTTGTAGCCCCAGTCGGCTACTTTATGTACATAATCATTGATGGACATCTGCTTGGCCAGTACGTCCACGTCAAATGCGATTTTCATGCGGGATGCCCTCCTTGCCGGATGATGTTGGATTTGATGTTCGGGCCCTTTCGATGGTCCTATTATACGGCAGGCAGCGCGGCTTTCCAATGATACAACCCGCCCTAAAGCTGCGAAATCCTGCTGTTTTCTCTTGCGTCCCCGGCGTGGGTCTGATACGATAGGGAAAAGGAGTGTGAGGGCCGTGCTGATTCCGGAAGCGGGCGTCCATCAGACGTCAGAGCGTTACTTTTTTACCCCATCTTCGCTGGCACGCGAGCTTTTTTACTATCCAACGCGCTGTGGGCACTATTTTTGCGATAGCCGGTATTCGTTCAGCCATCGCTCGGAGATTGCGATGGAGGGCGACCACAACCGAAATATCATGCTGTTCCTCATGCAGAGCGGCGCGATGGAGCTGACGCTTGCCGGCGTGCCGGTGCTGGCGGCGGCGGGGCAGGTCGTGCTGTTTGACTGCCGCGAGCCGTATCGGTATGCCGCGTCGGACGGGCTGGAGTTTACTTGGCTGCTGTTCAACGGCCTGAACGTGCGCACGTTTTACCGGCGCATTTTGCAGGCGCACGGCGGTCGGCAGTGCTTCGCGCCGGATGCCGGGGTGCAGATTTCGCAGGCGCTCGGCACGCTGCTGGAAGGCTGCGCTGCGGATGAGCGGCCGAGCGAGGCGGCCTGCTCGCAGCTCCTCCACCGGCTGCTGTGCCTGCTGCTGCTGGGCGAGGGCGAGCGCCCCTCGGACGGCAGTGACCGCATCGCGCAGGCCATCCGGTTCATGAACCGGCACCTGTTTGAGCCTATCGGCGTGCAGGAGGTCGCGGCGGCGGTCAGCCTGAGTCCGTCGCATTTTTCGCGGCAGTTCAAGGCGCGCACCGGCTATTCCCCTTATGAATATATCGTGCTGCGCCGTATTGATAAAGCCAAATATCTGCTGACCTCAACCGGGCAGTCGGTGAAGGAAATTGCCTATGCCACCGGCTACAACAGCGAGGAGAACTTTATCCACAGCTTTCAGAAGCATGTGGGCATTCCACCCGGCCTATTCCGCAAATATCCGGTGTAACCGCCGGAAAAGGTTGCATTTTGTTTCAAAAAGCCGTATACTGTCAGGATAAGACGGAAGGACGGCTACGAAATGGACAAAAGACAACTGCTGCGGCTCGGCGGCAGCGCTGCGGGCGCGGTGCTGCCGTTCTGGCTGCTCGACCTGACTCTGCGTGCGGCGACGGGGTGCGCTGCGTGGCATCCGCTGTACGCGGCGGCGCCCAACCTGTTTTCGCTCGGCTTCGGGGCGTTGTTCGCGGCGCTGTGTCTGCTGCCGCGGCATCGGACGGCTGGGCGCGTGCTGTACGGACTGATTTACGCGGTTTGGGCAGTATATGCGGTGGTGCAATACGGCATCTGGCGCATTTTCGACCGATTCCTCTTCCTGTCGGATTTCCTGTTTGCGGGCGAGGGACTGGGTTTTGCGGGCTACATCCGGCAGTTAATCGACGCGCGCTTTGTGCTGGTGGTCGCGCTGCTGGTGCTTTGGGGGGCGCTGGGTGTGTGGCGCCTGCCCGCTCGTATTCCGCGGCGGCGCGTTTGCCCTGCGCTGGTGCTGCTTTTCGCGCTGACGCAGTTTGTCGCGCCGCGGCTGTATGCGCCCGTGCCCGAAACGCTCGACTGGGATTCATGGCAATCGAGCGGGTATGAATACGAGCGGTTTTCCTCGTCGTCCTACGACCTTGCCCTCACCGGACCGTACCAATTTGTCGCGCGCGATGCCTACCTGTCCTTCCTGCCCGACGCGGACGCAGCGGAACAGCGCGCGCAGATTGACGCTTTTTTCGGCGAGCGCTCCGCGCATGAGGATAACGGGATGACCGGTCTGCTGACAGGAAAAAATTTGATTCTGGTGCAGCTGGAAAGCGTGGATGATTTCGTGATCAACGACGAAAACACGCCGACGCTTGCGCGGTTGCAGCGTGAAGGCATCAACTTTGCCGAATTTTACACGCCGCAGTACTCCAACGGCTACACCTTCAACACCGAATTTGCCGCACAGACCGGCGTTTATCCGTATGCCAACGGCAACGTCGCCTATTCGCTCAGCCGCAGTGCGTTTCCGTATGCGGCCGGCAATCTGCTGGAGGAGGCGGGCTACACCGCCAATTCCTTCCACAAGAGCGAAGCCAAGTTCTACAACCGCGGCGCGATGCATCAGGCATTCGGCTATGAACAGTATCATTCCGCGCTGGACTACGCGCAGGACGAGCTACAGGCGGGCGATGACCGCTTTTTGGTCGACTGCGACGAACTGTACAGCGCGATGACCGCGCAGCAGCCGTTTGCGGATTTCCTCATCACCTACAGCGGGCATCTCGGCTATGACGAGATAGACGCGCTGACCACCTATGCACTCGAGCAGTTCCCGGAATATCGGGATGACAGCCGTCCGTATGAGATAAACGGTCTGTTTGCCAAGGCGCGGCTGACCGACGAGATGTTCGCGCACCTGCTCGCGCGCCTTGACGAGGACGGCCTGCTGGAAAACATGGTCATCTGCGTATACGATGACCACTACGCCTACGGCCTGACCGACCGTGCGGTGCTCGAGGAATATTCCGCAGCCGCGGGCGGCCGCTTGCTCGAGCGCACGCCATGCTTTATCTGGTATGAGGGCTGCACGCCGCAGACCGTGACCAAGACGCTGCAAACCGTTGATTTACTGCCGACGCTTGCCAATCTGTTCGGGTTGGCAGTACCCGACACGATGGGGCGGGATGCGTTCGACCCGGCGTATGCGGGCTATGCCATTTTCCCAAATGGCGGCTGGCTGACCGACACGGCTTATGCGGAAAACGGGCAAATCGTCTGGAACGACGGCATGACGGATGCGGAGGTATCCGAAATGAACGCCTTTGCCCGCCGTTTTCAGGAGATAAACGACGCGATTCTGGACACGGATTACTACGCGCAGACAACAGGGTAAAGTAAAAGGGTCTGTTGCAAAATGAGGCCATAAAAATGAGCGAGGTTTGGAGCCCGAAAAGGGTTTCCAAACCTCGCTCG
>NZ_CALWUQ010000027.1 GCF_944384695.1 uncultured Agathobaculum sp.
GTGGAAGTTAACGGGCTCGAACCGCTGACCCTCTGCTTGTAAGGCAGATGCTCTCCCAGCTGAGCTAAACTTCCATATGGTGACCCGTGCGGGAATCGAACCCGCGTTACCGCCGTGAAAGGGCGGTGTCTTAACCGCTTGACCAACGGGCCAAGGGAAATGGTAGCGGTAATTGGACTTGAACCAATGACCTTCCGGGTATGAACCGGACGCTCTAGCCAACTAAGCTATACCGCCATTCGCGCTTCCCTGCGTCGCCCGTTCGCCGGCGACGATAGATATTATAACTCATGTTCTATGTAGTGTCAAGGCTTTTTTAAAGATTTTATGAAATTTCTTTTTCCATGTTGTCGAGCACCTGTTCATAGAATGTTTCGTCCCAAACATGGGTCTTGGACAGCTCCTCCGCGGTCAGCATAAAAAACTGGTCGGAGACATATTCGCCGCGGTCCGGCACGGGGTCGTCAAAGGTGCAGTCGATGAAATAGGTCTGCCCGTCCAGGCGCACCGCATTCCAGCCATGGTTCATTTCCTCCGATGCCACATAGATGCTTTCCAAGCCGGCCGCCTCGCACAGCATCCCGAATGCGCGGCCGTAGCCCGCGCACACGGCCCGATGGTCCAGCAGCGCGCCATCTGCCGCAAAGGGGGCGGACGCGCCGTCTGGCGCCGCCTGCGCCGCCGTATCGGTGTCATAGCTGCACAGGCGCACCAGCGTGTCGTGCAGCGCGCGCAGCTTCTGCTCCTCGGTCATATCCTCCGTGATGCTTTCCGCCGCCAGTGCCTCGGCATAGGTTTCCGCCTGCTCCTGCCGTGCCCGGCGGGAGATTTCCACGCGCAGTTCGGTTGTCTGGTTGGGCCGAACCGTCGCATGAAGGGAAAACGCGAAGGGGTAGCATGCCTCCAGCGCGCGATACACCTCGTCCGGGTCGACCTCCTCGGTGCGGAACAGCACCCCGTCCCCATCCGCGCGTGCATCCTGCTCCAGCAGCGCCGCCGCCTGATACGGGTTCTGCACATGCGGTGATACCGCCCGCGGATACCACCACAATATTGCTCCGCCGGCCAGCAGCAAAACCAACCAGATTCCGGCCAGCCGCTTCATGCCTTCCCTCCTCACGAAAAAGCAAGCGGACGGTCAAGCCGTCCGCCCGCATCGTTATCCCATCATTACATCAGCTTCACAGTATAGTATACCGCTGTGATAAACAGATATGCCGCCGCAATACCCATTGCGAACAAAATATATGCCGGTGCGAACAGGACCGCCACAACCAGCACCGCCATCAGCAGCGGCGTAATCGTCAGCATGGTATAGGCATTCCGGCTGAACGAAAGGTTTGCCTTCTTGCCGCGATAGGTGATTTTCCCGTTTTTGCCGCGCAGCGTGGCAACACAAATCAGCTGCACGACCGTCAGCACAATTGCCGCACCCAGCGACGCATAAGCCATCCAGACATGGTTTGCACTGTCCACCGCACGGTGCACCAGCCACATCAGGCCGACACCGACGCCGGTATCCACCGCAATCAGGAAAAATTCCCGCGCATAGGAATGGTATACCAGATAGTATACCGCCAGCACCGGCAACACGACATACAGCAGCTTAATCGGACCCGTGCCCAAATACAGGATTGCCGCCATGGCAAGCACCAGCACGATGCTGGCAATCAGCACGTTCCGTCCACACAGGATGCGGCGAACGGCCGCCCGCTTGCCGGAAGTCTCGCGCACCAGCAAAACAACGCCGCAAATCACGCCCAAAACGCCAATTCCCAGCAGGATTTGGGAAACCAGCATACCGGTTGCCCAAGTATTGCCGTAATCCAGCAGACGCTGCACAATCATCAGCACCAACACGCCCAACAGGCAGATGCTGAATACCGTTAACACCTTATTTGTGGTATATTCTTCTTCACTGATTGGCTTTTTGCCTACATTGCTTTTAGCCAATGCCTACACTCCCTCTTTTTTGTTCTTACATGTTTCCGCCGGCATACAGCACGGCGGCCAGCGCCGCAACCGGCGCCGTCTCGCACCGCAGAATGCGGGTACCCAGCGATACGCTTGTCAGACCCGTTCTGACGGCCAGTTCAGCCTCCACCGGCGCAAAACCGCCTTCCGGGCCGATTACCAGCGAAACCGTCTTGCCGACGCCGTCGGATAAAGCGTCGCGCAGACCGGTCTGCCGCTCATTTTCGTAAAAGAACAGCGCAGTTTCGCTCTGCGCCGCCTGCGCTGCCGCCTGCTCAAACGATACTACTGCACCGACCGCAGGCAAATACCCTCTGCCGCACTGTTTGGCAGCCTCCAACGCGATTTTCTGCCAGCGCTCCACCTTTTTCTCGGTTTTATCCGGGCGCGAAACGCAGTTTTTGGACAGATACGGCACAATTTCCCGCACGCCAAGCTCGACCGCCTTCTGCACGATAAACTCCATTTTATCGCCCTTCGGCAGCGCCATAAACAGCGTCAGCTGCTGTTTGGGTTCGGTTTCGGTCGGATGGCTGCGCTGAACATGACAGACCACCGACTCTTTTTCGACCGATGCAATCGTGCAATCGAAGTCCGTGCCTTTACCGTCGCACAGCGTCACCGGCTCGCCCGGACGCAGCCGCAGCACACGTCCCGCGTGATGCGCATTCTCTCCGCGCAGCGTCAGCACACCGTTTTCCGGCTGCTCGGCCACAAAGAATCTCGGCATAACAATCAAG
The DNA here is from genome assembly GCF_944384695.1 of uncultured Agathobaculum sp. GTDB lineage: Bacteria > Bacillota > Clostridia > Oscillospirales > Butyricicoccaceae > Agathobaculum. The sequence continues at coordinate 2,715 of NZ_CALWUQ010000027.1, forward strand.
TAACCTTTCCTATTCTATCAAAAAAAACGCACTTTTGCAAGTGAACATTCCGTGAATTACATTTTTGCGGTAAAAGCGCTCCAATCCTCGCTTTGCGCATGCGACAAAACCGTAAAACCGCTTTGCTCCAGCGCCGCGCGCACCTCGTCCGCGCGCTCGTTGAGAATACCCGAGCAAATCAGATGTCCGCCCGGCGCCAGCTTGTCCGCAAACATCGGCGCCATGCCGATAATCACGTCCGCCACGATGTTGGCCACGATGATATCATAGCCCGCGCCGATTTCCTGCGCCAGCTGCGGATTACGCAGCGCATCGCCGCATAAGCCTCTGCCAATGGACACGTGATTTTTTTCCGCGTTTTCCTGTGCGGTTTTCAGGCAGTTCTCATCAATATCCACTACGGCTTTGACGTCTGCGCCCAGCATCGCCGCCGCAATCGCGAGAATCCCCGAACCGGTGCCCATATCGAGCAACGTATCGCCCGGCCGGACGAGCTGCTCCAGCGCCGCCATGCAAAGCTGCGTGGTGTCGTGGCTGCCCGTACCGAAGGAGGAAGCGGGGTCGATTTCCAGAATTTTTCTCCCCTGCGCGTCGTCCACGGTCTCCCACGAGGGCTTAATCATAAAGGTATCGCCCACCGGGAACGGCTTAAAATACTGTTTCCAGCCCCATTCCCAATCCTCCTGACGGGTCAGGGCGGTTTCCGTACACAGACGGCCCCATGCATGCTCTTCGTCGCGCGCCTTGAGATTTTCCAGCGCGGCACAAATCGCGGCATATTGCTTTGCGCCGTCCTCATCGTCCGACAGGTAAATTTTCAGGCAGGTTTCCTGCGCGCGTTTTTCGCGCACCAAATCCTCATCCACATAATCCCAGTAGATTTCGGTATCCTGCAAAAACTCTTCAAAATCCGCGGCGTCCTCCAGCACATAGCCCTCTACGCCGTTATCCTCCAGAAGCGCCTCGACCGGGCCGATTCCGGCTGTGGTCGTATAGATTGTGACTTCCTTCCAGTCCATTCGGTTCCTCCACCTGTGTTTCTGTGTTTCTGCGCCGCAGTGTCCGCGCCGCTCCGGCCCGAAAATTATAAACGAATCAAGCCGTATTTTTGTTCCAAATAATGCACGACCTCTTCCGGCTGCTCCCATGTGCCGTCATACAGCGCAAGGCCCGGATATACCCGCAGCCCCTGCTCGAGCAGCTCGGCCGACTCCGCGCACAGGCACAGCGGCCGCGATATCATATACCAGTATTCCTCCAGCGCAATCACATCATCCTCGGTTTCGAGCACCAGCTTGAGTGCGCCGGCGTCGTCCTCCGCCGCAATGAGCGCTTCCTCCAGCCGCGGCCCGCATTCAATCTCATCCGAAATATCAATCGTCGGGTCAATGAAATGCGCATTTTTGCCGTCCGGCGCGAGAATAAAATCATCATGGTCGCGCTCGACCACTGCGCCGCCCGTATGGGCGTCGATTGCCGCAAGCAGCCGTGCGGTATCGTCGTGCTCTGCGGGCAGGAAAATTTCCGTATTATACAGCGTGGTCTGCGCGCGCAGCCATGCGGAATGTACGCACACGCCCAGCGACAAACGCGCATACGGCGCCGTCATATCGAGCGCCTCGGTGATGGAATGCGGGTCATGTGCGGTCAGGATGACCGTCGTCACGCCGATGCGCTGCAATACGCCCACCGCCGCGCGCACATCCGTACCGTCGGATAGATGGCCTTCATCATCGTCCACCAGCAGCTCCGCAATCACCGTGCGGCCGCATACGTCGCCCAGCGCCAGCACCGCCGCACGCAGCGCCGCAAAGGTGGGCGCACCGCGCAGGCAGTAAAACGCCGCGTCGTCATGCAGCAACGGACGAAACGCCTGCTTGCACCGCTTGATGTACGCCATCGTGACCGGCCGCCCGCATTCCTCCGCATCCGGGACGGGCGGACAATCCAGCGTCAAACCGACCGGCATGGGCGCCAGACTTTGCGCCCATGCCGCGCAGGTCGCGCCATCGGGCGCAATCGCGCCCGCAAAGCGCTCCGGCTGTTCCCGGCACAGCGGCAGGGCTGCCGGATTGGTCAACAGAATCTGAGGTTTATGTTCCATCGGGCACAAAGGAATATCCAATTTCGCTCTTCCTCCCAAGAAGACTACCGCCAAATTAGTTTTTCACCCAGCTGCCATCCAACAGCGCCGTGTATTGCTGCGGCTCCGCTGTCGCCAGCTTGCACATTTCCAGCGCGGTGAGCAGTTGTTCATCCAGCTCATAGGTCTGTCCGTCCAGCGTCTGCATTGCCGCGTCCAGCGCCTGAAGCGTTTCGGGCGAAGCATACAGCTCCGGCTCCATCTCATAGCTTTCCTGGAACGACTGCACCGCATGCAGCACGTCTCCGTCAAACGTATTCGTGGCCTCGTCCAGCAGGCCCAGCAGCACCAGCCGCTCGGTCATGGCATAGACGTTGTCCGACTGTGTGCCAAAACGCAAGCCCTCCGTTGTATCGAGCGGTGTCAGGCGTTCGTTATTGACTGTTACCGTGCGGTTCTCAATCTGGAGGTCTGGCGTCAGGCCGATGCCCTCCCAGCAGCCCTGCTGGGGCAGCTCCAGTTCGAGCGTGGTGATAACCAGCTTATCGCCGTTAATCAAATCGATATGATACTGGCCCTGCCCTTTGCCATAGGTGGTTTCGCCCACCAAAACGGCCGTTCCGGTATCCTGCAAGCTGCCTGCCAGCAGCTCGGCTGCCGAGGCTGTGCCGCCGTCCACCAGCACCACGATTTGATTGAGCGGCAAGCCGCCGCCGGTGGAATAATACTCCTCCAGACCGCCCATATCCTCGCGCCAATGCACGCCGGCAAGATAGACGTTCTCCTCCTGCGTCATGGTGTCCGCCATTTTCAGCGCAATATCTATCACGCCGCCGCCATTGCCGCGCAAATCCAGGATGAGCGCGCGCGTATTCTTTTCATCCAGCCCCTGCCAGATTTCCGAAAAGGCTTCCCAGTCGTTCTGCGAGCCCAACGCGCTGACCTTGATGTACTCCACGCCGTCCGCGATGGTCTGGTCCGACACAAATACCTGATTGACCTGCCGCCGCACGCAGGTAATGGTCATCTCGCGGCCCTGCCGCCGCACCGTCACGGCCACACTGGTCCCTTCCTGTCCGCGCAGCAGCTCAGCCACCTCCGGATGCGTCATCTGGGTGGTGTCCTTGCCGTCCACCGCGATGATGAGGTCCCCAATTTGCAGTCCTGCCTCCTCCGCTGCGGAGTAGCGCATGACCTCGCTAATCAGCACGCCGCCGGAGCCTTGCTGAATCCCCACGCCGATGCCGACAAAGCCCTCCAGCGTGGAAAAGCCCTCCGAGTACTCCTCGCTCGACAGATACATCGAATGGGTATCCAGCAGCGACAGGATATCGTTGATGACGTTGTACATCTCCTCCGGATGCTCCTGCAAATACTTATTGATGTAGTTTTGCAGCACATACGGGTTATCTTCCGCTTTCAAGCCGAACCCGTTGATGAGCGACCAAACGCCGTCAAACCAGGTTTCGCTCTGTCCATCCTGTGTGATTGCACCCGCAGGCACGGTCAGCGTCGCCGCCGCAAGCGCCAAGGCAACCAGCTTTTTTGCAAATTTTTTCATTGATTCTCTCCCTTTTTCAGAGGGCAAAACACCGCTGCATATCCACGCATATTGATAAAGTATTCTTGTTTTGTTTGGGGAACCAGAATGGGGCCCCCATCCGTGTTTTACATCGTCTCCGGCGCGTCCACACCAATCAGGCCCAGTGCGTTGGCAATGGTCTGACGGGCGGCAAGACACAGCATCAGGCGTGCCGCGCACAGCTTTTCGTCGTCGCACTTGATGCGGCAGGCGTTATAGAAGTGATGGAACTGCTGCGCCAGCGCCACGGCGTACTTATTCAGCCGCGACGGGTCGCGGCTGACCGCCGCCTGCACGATTTCTTCGGGGAACTGCGCAATCGTCTTGACGAGCTGACGCTCATCCGCGCCGGTCAGCACGGACAAATCGGTGCTTGCCGGGTCGGGCATGGGCACGCCGCCCTCGGTGCAATTCTTGATGACCGAGCAGATACGCGCGTGCGCGTACTGCACATAATAAAGCGGGTTATCCGAATCCTGCTTAACCGCAAGGTCCAAATCAAACTCCATCTGCGTTTCCGCCGCGCGGGAATTGAAGAAGAAGCGCGCCGCATCGACCGGAATTTCGTCCAGCAGGTCGGTTAAGGTTAGGCTTTTTCCCGTGCGCTTGGACATACGGACGACCTCGCCGCCCTGCATCATGCGCACCAGCTGCATCAGCACGATTTCCAGCCGATGCGAGCCATCCAATCCCAGCGCGTCGAGCGCGCACTGCAAGCGCTTGACATGTCCGTGATGGTCCGCGCCCCAGATGTTGATGACACGGTCAAAGCCGCGCTTTTCAAACTTATTGCGGTGATACGCAATATCCGCCGCAAAATAGGTGTAAAACCCGTTGGCGCGACGCAGCACGTCGTCCTTGTCGCAGCCGAACGCGGTCGAGCGCAGCCAGAGCGCGCCGTCCTCCGTCTCGTAGGTCGCGCCCTTCTCGGTCAAAAGGTCCATGGTTTCCTTGACGTAGCCGCTCTTGTGCAGCTCGCTCTCGCGGAACCAGACGTCGTAGTTGATTTTATAACGCTTAAGGTCGCGCTCCATGCGCGCGATATTGGTCGGCAGGCCGTAGCCCTCGATGATGGCGAAGCGCTCCTCCGGCGTTTTGTCCATCAGGCTGTCGCCGTACTGCTCGACCAAGTCGTGCGCCAGCGCCTTGATGTCGTCGCCCTGATACCACGAGGGGTCAAACCCGATGGCGTCCTCGCCGCGAATCTCCTGAATATAGCGGCCCTCGACCGAATGGGCAAACTTATCGACCTGATTGCCTGCGTCGTTGATATAGAACTCGCGCGTTACGTCGTTGCCCGACCAGTCCAGCACGGACGAAAGGCAGTCGCCCAGCACGCCGCCGCGCGCGTTGCCCATGTGCATCGGGCCGGTGGGGTTGGCGGATACAAACTCGACCATCACCTTTTCGGGCGTTTTGGTCTGGCTGCGGCCGTACTTATCGCCCATTTCCAGCACGCTGCGCACCGCTTTTTCATACCAGCTCTGGCCCAGCGTAAAGTTCATAAAGCCGGGGCCTGCGATGTCCACCGTGTCAAAGCAGCTGTCCGACAAATCCAGATTGTCCACAATCGCCTCCGCAATTTTACGGGGCGCCATGCGCAGGGGCTTGGCGCACTGCATGGCAAAGGTGGATGCCCAGTCGCCGTTGGAAGCGTCCTTCGGGGTCTCGACCGCCACGGGCGGGATATCGCCCTCGGGCAGCACACCCGCCGCCACTGCTTTATGATAAGCCGCCTCAACCACACGGGTTGCCTCGGCGCGCGCAAATTCATATGCGTTCATCTGTTCACTCTCCGTTTATTTTTCTCAAACCTGTACTGGCTGCGTGGATACCACCATTTCAAAATGATGCTCGCCCATGAGCGAATGGTCCACTTCCACCGTATAATCAATCACCAGTTCGCCGCCGTTTTCCCCCACGGTATTGCGCACACGCGAGGTGTGGGTGGAAACCGTCATCTCCGAACCAATCGGTGTCTGATACAATCCAACATGCCGTTCATCCTCGGCAAACAGCATGTGCGAAGGGTATGCGCCCGTGCGGATGAGCGCGACCGTCTTGCCGTCCAGCTTGACCGTGGTCTTGGTGCCTTCCAGACCGGTCAGTTCGCTCTCCTCATAGGCGATGTAATATTTGCCGCCGCGCTCGTACAGCGTTGCAGCGGTCACAAGGTCGATGCGCTCCTCGTCGCAGTCGGCAAACTGCTGTTTGGAGGAAATCGACAGCCAAACATCCTTTTTCATTGTTGTTCTCCGTCCATGCCAGTGTCAATAGCTTGAAATATCGACCAGCCCCGCGCCCACATCAATCCGCTCCTGCAAAAACAGGCCGGCAAGCTGGTCAAATCCGTCCGGGTCGTCCGAGACAAAATAGCGCGTCTCGCCCGGTCCCCCGGCGGGGTCAAACTGGGTCGAAGCGAGATTGGCCGCCTCCGCACCCGAGTCAATCAGCGTCACCCCGGGACCCATAAAGTCCCCGATTACATCCTCAAGCAGCGGATAGTGCGTGCAGCCCAGAATCAAGGTATCCACGCCCGCATCCTTGAGCGGCGCGAGGTACTCCGCCACGACCGTTTCAATCACCACGTCGCCGCGCTGCACACGGCCGTTTTCGACCAGCGGCACAAACAGCGGGCAGGGCTGGGTATACAGCGTCAGGCTGCCGTCCGCGTGGTGCAGATAGCGCTCATACGCGCCCGACCGCACGGTTGCGGCCGTACCAATCACGCCGACCTTGCCGTTTTGCGTCATCGTCATTGCCCTGCGGCACGCAGGCTCCACCGTGCCGATAATCGGGATATCGTTCTCTCGGTCGAGCAGGTCGAGCGCAACGGCCGACACCGTGTTGCACGCGATGATGATGGCTTTCAAATCAAACTGCCGCAGGAAAGCCACGTCCTGCCGCGCATATTTAATAATCGTATCCCGTCCGCGCGTACCATACGGCACACGGCCGGTATCCCCAAAATAAATGATGTCCTCGTCCGGCATCAGCGCATGCAGCCGCCGCACAGCGGTCAGGCCGCCCAAACCGGAATCGAATACGCCGATTGCACGGTTATCCATGATGCTCCTCCAGCGCCAGCTCAATCAACCGGTCGAGCAGGTCGGGATAGCGGATGCCCTCATAATCAAACAGCTTGGGATACATGCTGATGGAGGTAAAGCCCGGAATGGAATTCAGCTCGTTGAACACGACCTCGCCATCCTTATGGGTCACAAAGAAGTCAACGCGGGACAGGCCGCGGCAGCCGAGCGCGGCGTACACGCGCAGCGCGTTCTGCCGCACGGTTTCGAGCTGGCGCTCGGTGATGTGCGCCGGGATGTACAGCTTGGAGCTTTCATCTTTATACTTGGCATCGAAGGTATAGAATGCCTGCGTCGGCGCAATTTCGCCTACCGTCGACGCAATCGGACGCTGGTTGCCCAGCACCGCGCACTCGACCTCATGCCCGTCGATGAACTCCTCGACCAGCACCTTGCTGTCCAGCTTGAACGCCTCGGTCAGGCCCGCGGCCAGCTCCAGCATGTCGCCCGCTTTGGCAACGCCGACCGACGACCCCTGCGAGCAGGGCTTGACGAATACCGGAAACGAGCCGAGCGCTTCGGCCGCCGCGCGGACAACGCCTTCCGCGCCGCGCTCAAAATCCTGCCGCAGCGCAAGGAAATATCTCGCCTGCCGCACACCGGTCGTCTCCACGATTGCCTTGGTGATGGATTTATCCATCGAATTGGCGCTTGCCGCCACGCCGCAGCCCACATACGGGATACCTGCCAGCTCGAGCAGGCCCTGCATCGTGCCGTCCTCGCCGCCAACGCCGTGCAGCACCGGGAACACGCAGTCCAGACGCACCGTTTCGGTTTTCCCCTCGCGCAGCAGCATCAGGCCGTGCACGCCGCGGTCCGGCGAGAGCACCGCCGGCACCTTATCCGACATGCGCTCCCACGAGCCGTTTTCAATGCGGTCGGGATCGCAGGTCGGGCAGTAAAACCATTTGCCCTCCTGCGTGATACCGACCGCGTAAATCTCATATTTGCTTTTGTCCAAATTGCGCAGAATGGACGCAGCGGACAGGCACGAAATATCATGCTCACTGGAAATGCCGCCAAATAATACAGCCAGTTTCATTTTCCTGTTTCGCCCCTTCTTGTTATTGCCTTCTACTCATACGGATAACATTATACGCCATTTCACGTGCAAATACAATGCGGAACCGCGCTTTTCCGCGCATCATTTCTACAAAATTTACAATTCCTTCACATTATTTTTTGAAATGCCCGTTGACACACTATATTATATCTCATATAATATTATTGCAAACACAAAAAGAGAGGTGGTCTCCCATGTCATACCCAATCGCCTCCTCCTTGCTCGACGGGATCGTGCTTGCGGTGGTCGAGCGGGAGAGCACCTATGGCTACCGCATCACGCAAGATGTACAAAAAGTGTTGGAAATTTCCGAATCGACGCTATATCCCGTACTGCGCCGCCTGCAAAAGGACGGCTGCCTGACCACCTATGACGAAGCCTACGCCGGGCGCAACCGGCGGTATTACAAAATCACCGAACACGGCCGCGCCCAGCTTCGGCAGCACCGCATCGACTGGCAGAATTACCGGAACGGCATCGACGCGATCTTTTTTGGAGGGGATAGCCAATGAACAGAACTGAATATATGGCGGCGCTGCGGCGTGCGCTTTCCGTCCTGCCCGAGGAGGAACGCGCGAGCGCCCTGCGCTATTATGAGGAATATTTTGACGACGCGGAACCGGAAAACGAACAAAAGGTCATTGCCGATTTAGGCACGCCGGAAACAGTGGCCGCGCAAATTCTGGCCGACTACCGTGAAGTCACAGCCGTCCCGCAGCCGGACGGCACGGCGGCGTCCAAAGCCAATCGCCGCCGGCGCGGTATCAATCCGTGGCTGCTGCTCGTGCTGGTGCTGCTGGCCATTCCGGTCGGCATCCCGCTCATCGGCGTGCTCATTGGCGTGATTGCCACGCTGTTTGGCGTGCTGCTGTCCGTCGTGCTGGTGGTGCTGGCGTTTGTTGTGGTCGTGCCGCTCTGCCTGCTGGCAGCGGGCGTTATCCTGTGCGGCATCTCCTTTGTCCTATGGGGCATGCCTGCCAGCGCGGTCATGACCCTCGGCTGCGGCCTTGCGCTGTTCGCACTGGGCGTTCTGGTATCGCTTTTGATGATAAAACTGTGCACTTTGTTTGTGCCGCCGCTGTTTCGCGGCCTTGTGGCCCTCCTTCGCTGGCCGGTCAACAAATGGCGCGGCCGCACCCGCAAAAACGGAGGTGAAGCGAAATGAAAAAACTGATTCTCGCCTGCTGCGCGATTATGGTCATCGGCGGCTGCCTGATGTTGGGCGGCTGGGCCGCCGGCGGGCAGCTATACGGCTCCTATTATAATGGCGCGCTGCATCCGGTCAGCGAAAGCATCCGCGACATCGCATATGGCCTGCAAAACGAATGGCAGTATCATGCGTGGGTGGATGAACATGGCTGGCACTCCGGCTGGTTCGACGACAGCCTGGACGATTGGATTGATGACACGGTCAACCATGCGGTCGATGATGCGCTGGACAGCATTGATACCGGCTGGGTGGACGACTGGCTGGACACGCGGCATCACGCCATCAACTCGTTTGACCTGCCCAAGGCTTCTCTGGACACGATTCGTGACCTTGAGCTAACGCTCAAAAGCGGCACAGGCAGCTATTTCGTCATTGACAGCGGCACGGATTATGGGCTGGAAGGCGACTTTTCCGTTACATCCAGCGAATTTAGCAATGGGAAATGGGAGCTGGAGGTCGCCTGCAACGGTGACGCTGTCACGCTCACCCTGCCTGACAGCGCATCCTCCTACGAAAACATTGAAATCACCTCGCGTCTGGATGCCGCGGTCGACATCGCTGTTCCTCTGCGCGCATCAAAAATCGAGCTGTACACAGAAAGCGGCTCAATAGACGCCGAGCTACTGTCTGCACGCGAGCTGGAGCTGACGGTTTGCGACGGACTGCTGTACGCCTATCTTGACGGCAACCCGCAAAGCTATCACATCGAAGGCAAAACCAACTACGGACCCGCCACCCTCAACGGCGAAGAACTGGTCGGTCCAAGCTCCGGTATTTCGCGTTACGACAACCGCAAATCCGTAAATAACCCGCTCAATGAGTTGGAAATCCACGTCACCGGCGGCGGCACCGCCGAACTGCATACCACGGAGTGACGGTACCGCCGTCTTTTTCCCTTGACGAACCCCCCAAAACAACGTATGATAGAAGAAAAGGAGTTTTTACTATGAATGGCAAGAAACTGTACCGCAGTGAATCCGACCGCATGCTATGCGGCGTATGCGCGGGCATTGCCGAGTATTTCGGCCTCGACCCGACGCTCATTCGCCTTGCCTGGGCCTTTCTCTGCTGTTTCGGCGGCACAGGCATTTTAGCCTATATCCTCGCCGCCATCATCATCCCGACGCAGAGCACTGTCCAGTAAAACCCCTCCCAAACGAGAGGATGTGCCCCTTATGAGCGAAAACCAGAAGACGCTGTCTGAAGAACAAGCCGAACCGGTGCAAGCCGCGCCGGAAGCGGAGGAAACGGAACAATCCGTCCTGCCCGCAGAACCCGACCGCGATGAAACGCTTGATGCTGCGGACGACACCGCCGCGGACGAACCGGCCGAAGAGGAAGAAGAAGAAGACATCGACCCCGCTGATGTGCGGATTTTCGGCATGCCGCGCGTATGCTTCCACTATACCGCATTCGGTGTGGCAATCGGCTACCTTGTCTCCGGCATTATCGGCATAGCAGGCTTCAATCCGCCGAGCGCCACCATATGCGCCATCGTATGCGCTGCAATCGGCTATTTCATCGGCAACCGCCTGTATAAAAAACGTAAAGCCGCACGCGACGCCGCGGCACAAAGCCCGGAAAGCGCGGAATAACGGACAAAAAAGCAGCGGATTATCCATCCGCTGCTTTTTATTTTATGGTATACTATGAGTAGTTCCTATCATCACCCGATGAAACAAGGAGAGTGCATCGTATGAAAACCGCTGTTGTTTATTTCTCGCAAGGCGGCGCAACGCGGTCCTTTGCCCGCGCGGAGGCCAACGCGCGCGGCGCCGACCTGCTGGAAGCCGTGCCTGTCAAAAAATATAATCCACTGACCGCTTTCACGCGCGGCTGCCCCGCTGCCATCCGGCAGAAAAGCGTGCCGCTGCAAAAAAATCTTGATTTAGCGGCATATGAGCGTATCGTCCTGATGGCGCCAGTCTGGGCGGGCTTTCCCGCCCCGCCGTTTAACACCATGGTCGGCCTGCTGCCCTCCGGCAAGGAAGTGGAAGTGCTGCTTGTTTCGGCCAGCGGCAGCAGCGAAAAAAGCCACGACAAGGTACGCGCCCTGATTCGCAGCAAGGGCTGCAAGGTCGTCGCCCAGCGGGACATCCGCTCGCACCAATGAACAATTACACCTATATCCTGCGCTGTGCGGACGATACGCTGTACTGCGGCTGGACCAACGACCTGACCGCCCGTCTGTCGGCACACAACAGCGGCAAAGGCGCTAAATACACCCGTGGCCGCGGCCCGGTCACACTGGTATACAGTGAAATTTTCCCCACGCAAAGCGAAGCCATGCGGCGCGAGGCACAAATCAAACGGCTCAGCCGCGCGCAGAAGCAGGCGCTGATGGAATCGCAAAGCGGCGGCGAGCAGCTCACGGTTTACGACGCAGACGGACGAGCCTGCGGCGAGCGTCCGCGCGCAGTCGTGCATGCGCAAGGGCTATACCACCATGTCTGCCACTTATGGACCATCGGCATACGAGACGGCACACCCGGCCTTTGGTTACAGCAGCGGCAGTTTGACCGCCCGCTCTATCCCGGCGGCTTCGATTTGTCCGCCACCGGCCACATCGACCCCGGCGAAACGCCTGCATCGGCCATGCTGCGCGAAGCGCGGGAGGAATGCGGGCTGATTCTGCGTACGGAGGATATTCTGCCTGCGGGCAGCTACCGTCAGCAGTATTCGCGGGGCGAGGGCGGCGGCTTTGACGACGAGCTTGCCTTTGCGTTTCTCACCCGCAAGGACGGAATCCCGCCCTTTTCTCCCGGCTGCGAGGTCGCGGATATGGTTTTCGTCGCACTTTCCGATTTTGCCATCGCGCATGACGCACCGCACGACCTCCCTGCTCGCCGCATGGACGGCAGTGCGCTGACCGTCCCGCACGGGAGTTTGTGCTGCCTGCACCAGAGCGAGTGGGCGGGTGTGCAGCCTTTGCTGGCGCAGCATCTCCAATGAATAATGCCAGCAAATCAAACGCCGCCGCACGGTCAAAGTCGACCGCACGGCGGCTGTTTGCTTTTTATGCGCACGCTTCCGTCCCAGAAACCGCCGCATTACGGCCGAATCCGCATAATGGTAAAATGGAACAAATCGCTGCGCAGGTAGTCGAGCGAGTAGAGCACCGGGTTCCCGCGCGACTCATAATGATACTGACGGAAACCGAAGGCTTCACAGCCCTTCGGAAGCTGTAGCAACGCCCGCAGCGAATCCTCCTGCGGCGGGATGAACAGCTCGGTCAACGCGCGGCTGATGCGGATACCGTGCGCCTGTTCCAGATAGGAAAACAGGGAGGCCGGTACATGTTCCTGCAACTCCGGCGCATATTTGCGCGGCAAATAGCTCAGACTGGCCGAAATGATGCCGCAATCCGCATGGCGAATCCGTCGCAGGATGAAAAATTCCTCCTCCGCCGGCGCTTCAAAAAAGCTGCTGACATCCGCAGGCACACACCCTATCGAGCACTCTACATGCGATTCCTCTTCGTGAATCCCCGCCGCGGCAATCATTTTGCTCATGCTTTGCAGCTGGGACAAGTCGTTGGCAATCCGGCGGGGCCGCTCCAGCAGATAGGTGCCGGAACCATGCTTGGAGACCAGCAGGCCATCGCTGCGCAGCAGTCCCAGCGCCTTGCGCCAGGTTTCCCGGCTGACCCCCAGCCGTTCCGCCATATGTACTTCGGACGGGAGCTTACTGCCCGGCTCGAACTCACCCGCCTGATACAGCTCCAAAAAGGCCTCTTTCGCGCGTAAGGCAGAAGATTTTTGCTGCATACGTGTTCCCCTCCTGTCGCGCGCACCGTCCGCTCCGGACTGCGCCACCGTTTTTTGATATGTACTATTATATACGGTTTTGCCAAAAGTGCAAGTTTTCTCTTGTCATCATTGGGTTTTTGCTGGGCATTTTTCATAATTTATCCAGCGAAAAAACGTCGTTTCGACAAAATTCAGTAAGAGGTCTTTACAACTTTGTGTGCATATGATATAAAAAGAACGTAGGTTGTCTATACCACTTATTGAGGGATGGAAAGGAGAAATCATATAGTATCAGGACAATATGCGGTACTTTTCGTCATAGGCTTTTTCGTATACATCGCGCTGATGATACTGATTGCCTATCTGACCAGCAAAAAGGGTACCACACAAGGCGAAGACTATTTGATGGGCGGTCGAAACATCGGCCTGCTGCTGGTCTGCACTGCGGCTGCGACGGCAGTCGGCACCGGCACCTCGGTTGGCGCAACGGCAAACGGCTTCCGCGACGGCTGGCTCGGCGCGGTTTATCCGCTGGCCAATGCAATCGGTCTGGTAACGGTTGCATTCTGTTTCTCTCATGTGCGCAAGCACAAATTCCGCACGCTCTGCGAAGAGCTGCAGTTCTATTATGACGGCAGCCCGTACATGCGCAAGTTCATGTCGGTCGTCATCTTCATCGTCTCCATCGTCTGGGTGGGCAGCGCCATCAATGGCGGCGCCAACTATCTGGCCTACCTTATCGGCATGGACATGATTCCGGCTAAAATCATCACCGTGCTCGCATTCGGCGTTTACGTATTCGTCGGCGGCTACATGGCCGTTGTCTGGACGGACGCCATTCAGGCGGTTCTGCTGTTCGGCGGCTTTGTGCTGATTGCCATTCTGGCGATTCCGGCAGCAGGCGGCTTTGACAACATCCGCGCAGCTTATGAAGCGGCGGGCAATCCGGGTGCAATGACCGCGTTCGGCCTCGGTTCCAAGGGCGTGCTCGGCGTGCTGGCGGTTGCTCTTGCTTCCTACTACGGCGCAATGGCCGGCCCGACCGCCCATATGCGTGTCTACACGGCCAAAAGCCCTGCAACGGCTCGCCGCGCTATCCTGATTGCGGCGGCAGTCGTTGGCTGCTTCTCCATTCTGCCGGCTATCGTCGGCATGTCCGGCTTCACCATCGCCAGCAACACCGGCGCGGAAAGCGTTCTGGCTAACCCGGACTTCACCTTTGCTTACATGGCAACGACCGTATTCCCGCCTGCAGTCGGCCTTGTGTGCCTGATTGCCGGTCTGTCCGCCATCATGTCCTCGGCGGACTCGGACGCCATCGCGGGCGTTACCACCTTCCTGACCGACGTTTACGCACTGATTTTCAAAAAGCCGGTCGCGGATGACGATATCCCGAAGTATTCCCGTATCATTCTGGTTATCATGCTGGTCGGCGCGTTTGGCATGACCATCTTCGCCAACGACATCATGAGCTACATCAACAATGTTATCGGCTCGTTCACGCCCGGTATGGCGGTAGCGCTGCTGGTTGGCCGCTTCTGGAAGCGTGCAACCTGGCAGGGCGGCGTCGCTACCATGGCCAGCGGCATTGTATTCGGCGTTGTGTATCTGGTCTACCAGCCGTTCAACGCTTGGATTACCGAGGTCTTTAAGGGCCCGGCGCTTCCGGTAACCATCGTCACCTTTATCTTCTGCATCGTGGTCAGCCTGCTGACGCCCCCCCTCCACGCACACCGAGGAGGAGCGCGTGGCACTGGTCATGGCGGAACGCAATCAGGAAAAGACCGCATCGGTCCGTTAAACAAGCTATCACATGGGTGGTTCGACAGGCGGACCGCCCATGTGTCTGTTTTTCCACGGAGGAACTTTATGGAACTGTACTTTTTAAGCGTCGGCTACGGCGAAGCCATCGTCCTGCTGGACGGAGCGCACTGTCTGGTCATCGACGGCGGCCCGGGCAGCGGAGATAAAGCCTATGACCAGCCCGGCACCATCCGCTTGGCGGATTTTCTGCGGCAAAAGGGCGTGCAGAAAATCGACTGCATGATATGCACCCATCTGCACAACGACCATTTGAGCGGCTTGGTGGAAACGGCTACGCAATTCCCGATTGGCGCGTTCTGGGTCAACTGCTGGCCGGAAACCAGCGCCGAACGCGCGATTGCCGCCGCGCTGCCCGAATGCCCCGACGACTTGAGCCTGCGCCTGTTCACCACCGGCTTGCAGCACTGGGAACGTCTGCGGCAGATTCTGTTCGAGCGCCATGTGCCTGTGCGCGAACGCGCTGCCACCGCGCACTATGAACCCCTCTGGCCGGGCTGCGGCATCCGTCTGTTCGGGATGGACGAAGCGCAGATTGCTTCCCGCCGTGCGGAATTTGAGGCGTTTTGCCGTATGGAGGACCCTGCTGCGCAGCGCGACGCGATGCGCGCGTTTGACAAGGTGGAAAATACATGCAGCCTCGCTTGCAGTCTGCAATGCGGCGACTGGCGCGCCATGCTGACGGGTGATTTGTGCAGCGGCTGGGACGCGCGCTGCGCCGCAGCGGATTTTCCGCGTGCGCAGGTACTCAAGCTGACCCATCACGGCCAACGCGACGGTATGCCGCAAAGTCTGGTCGAGGCCTGCGACCCGCAGGTGTTCCTCATGTGCGCGGACGAAGCGCGCACCTTCCGCAGCGCCTGTGACGAGGTGCAGGCACGGGCGACGCAATATCTGACCGAGCGCAGCCGGCCGGCGCAGGTCTACACCACCGGCCGTCTGGCGCAGCCCTTCGGACTGCAAAACGGCGAGCCGCCCTGTGCGCTGTGCTGCACCGCGCAGGAGCCGGCACAATGCATCCCATATTACGAAAAGGAGGTCTGACCCATGGTACTTTTTGAACAGGACTACCGCTGGATGCCGCAGGACGCACAGCACGACGTGCCGTTTTCTTTCACCTGTCCGGACGAAGCCGCAGAAGTGCGTCTGTACTTTACCTTTTCCCCCGGCCGGGAAACGTCGGAGGAAATCTGCCGTCCGGAGGTGGAAAAAGCGCTCACGCGCTATTACGACTGCTACCCGCACGAGTTGCAACCCATGCGGACAGAGCAGTTTCTCCCGGTCAAAAACCTGATCACGATCTCGCTGGACAAGGACGGACAATATATCGGCAACGCCCATCGCTGGGCGACCGAACAAGAGCACATCCTGACCACCAAGCAGGCGTCCCGCGGCTTCACGCCGCCGGCCACTTTGGCGGGCGCATGGTCGGGTGCGCTGCATCTGCACGAAATTATCTCACCGGTGTGCCGCGGCACACTGCGCATCGAAGGGAGGCTGCCTGATGAAGTGGTATCCGGTTGAATTACATACCCACACGGAGCACAGCGACGGTGATTTCACCGTATCCGGTCTGGTGGAGGCCGCTCATGCGCGCGGTTTTGCCGCCGTGGCGCTGACCGACCACAACACCGCCTCCGGCCTGCGGGAATTTTATCCCGCGCTCGAGCGCGAAGGACTTGTCGGCGTGGCGGGCATCGAATGGACGACGTATTTCGGACATATGCTGGTACTGGGCGAACAGGGCTACACCGACTGGCGCGGTGTACAGCCGCCCGAAATCGACCGTGCCATCGCTTCCATTCACAAAAACGGCGGCATCGTCGGTATCGCGCATCCCTTTGCGCTGTCCAATCCGGTCAACACCGGCTATCACTGGGAATTTCAGGTGGCGGATTGGACGGCGGTCGACTATCTGGAAGTCTGGTCGCGCGACGATGCGCCGCGCAAAATCCAGAGTCTGCGCGCGTTTGCGCTGTGGGAGCAGCTGCTGGACCGCGGCTGCCGCATCACGGCGACAAGCGGCCGCGACTGGCACCGCGAGGACCATTTTGCCTATGCGCACACCTATGTCGGGGTGGACGGCGCATTGACGCAGGACGCGATTCTGAACGCCATTCGCGCCGGTCATGTCTGTCTGGCGGCCGGACCGCTGCTGACCATGCGCGGCACGGACGCCCACGGCGCAAGCTGGGAGATTGGTGACGAAGTCGAAGCCGGACCGCTCGAAATCGAGTTGACGGTCGACCCGGACACCCTGCCCAACGACTGGGAGCGCAGCCAAGTAGAACCGCAGGAGCTGCGTCTGGTGCAGAATGGCCGCGTGCTGGCCGTTTGTCCAGTGCAGCCGCACCAATGCCTGCACCTGTCGACCGCGCCGGGCTGGCTGCGCGCCGATTTAATCGGCACGTACTACGGTCGTGCCGGCCAACACCTTGCCTTTACCAACCCGCTCTTTATCCGCCAAAGGGGGTAAACAGCATGGAGCATCTTATCCTGCTGGGCCATACCACTCTGCGGCTGCTGCTGGCGCTTTGCATCGGCGGCGGCATCGGCTGGGAACGCGCCCGCAGCCACCATCCCGCCGGTGTGCGCACGCACATGCTGGTGACCATCGGTGCGGCAGTCGTCATGCTGCTGGGCAGCCAGACCGTGGGCGTATTTGTCGGCACCGCCAATTCTGACCCCGCCCGTTTGGGCGCGCAGGTCATTTCCGGCATCGGCTTTCTGGGCGCCGGCACCATCATGAAGGAGGGCCGCTCGGTGCGCGGACTGACCACCGCCGCCACGCTCTGGGTCTCCGCCTGTCTGGGCTTATCCGTCGGCGCCGGGCAATATATCATCTCGCTGTGCGGCTTTGCGGTTGCCATGCTCGCCTTGCGGCTGTTCAAATTCCCGCGCTTTGAAATCTCCTTCCTGTGCAGTCAGCAAGGGGATTGTTTCCATACTATCTGCAAGACATTGAATCTGCAGGAGGCCAATATCAGCAACTTTTCCAGTCGGGATGTTGACGGGGAACACTCCCGCGTGCGATTCGAGCTGTACCTCGGCATGCATGGACGCGATGTGTCCACCTCGGATTTGCTGCTGCAATTATCCTCCATCCCGCAAGTTTCTTCCATCAACATTGATGCACTGTAATCACGCCCTGACCACGGGTTTCCCGCGGTCCTGATGACAGCATGCATCTGTTGCTTTCTTTTCTTGTTATCACCATTTCTTTTCTGTGAAAAGCGTGTCGCTCTGCGGCACGCTTTTTCCTTTTCCGCGAAGCGGCGATATGCCGCACATCGACCATCGCCAATCACTTGTCTTTCTGTCCGCTATCTTGCACTTCTCACAAAATATCTTTTGCAATTTTATGTAATTGGCTCGTTGACTTCAAACCTACCTGAGAGTATTATGAATTCATGAGACGAAATAATGTATACATAATACATAACTTTGTCTACAACCACCGTAAAGACAGGTGAAGCAAATGAAAACCTTTTCCATTCCGTACTATCGCTCATCCTTGGAGCTGCATGTGGACGAAAAAAACCTGCATGCGGTGCTCAATTCCCGCACGGATGAATATGATGCCGGCAAGAGCGAGGCCGAGTTGGTGCGTCAGGCGCTGGAAACCCCCATCGGCACGCCCCGCTTGCGTGAGCTGGCAAAAGGCAAGCATAAAATCGTACTGGTCACCAGCGACCACACTCGCGCCGTACCCAGCAAGCTGACGCTTCCCATTCTGCTGGAGGAAATCCGCGCGGGCAATCCCGATGCGGATATCACCATCCTGATTGCAACCGGTCTGCACCGCCCCACCACGGAGGAGGAACAGCGCCGGATGTTTGGCAACAACATTGTCGACAACGAAAAAATCGTCGTCAATCAGGCTTTCGTGGACGAGGATTTCGAGCAGGTGTGCACACTCCCCTCGGGCGCGGAGCTTTGGGTCAACAAGCTGGCGCTGCACTGCGACCTGCTGATTACCGAAGGATTCATCGAGCCGCACTTTTTCGCAGGCTTCTCCGGTGGCCGCAAGAGCATTTTACCCGGCATCTGTAACGCGACCACGGTCAACGAAAACCATTCCTACAAGGCCATTTCCAGCCCCTATTCCACGACGGGCGTGCTGGAGCACAACCCAATCCATGAGGATATGGTATACGCGGCGCGGGCGGTCAATGTGCAGTTTATCCTGAATGTGGCGCTCAATGCCGAGAAAAAAGTCATCGCGGCCTTTGCCGGCGATTTGGAGCAGGCCCATGCCGAAGGCGTGGCCTTTGTGCGCAGTCTTGCCCAGTGCCCGAGCGTGACAGGCGACATCGTCATCACCTCAAACGGCGGCTATCCGCTCGACCAGAACCTGTATCAAAGCCCCAAAGCCGTAGCGACCGCAGAGGCCTGCTGCCGCGACGGCGGTGTGATTATCATGTGCGCCTCGTGCTGCGACGGCATGGGCGGCACGCATTTTGAAAAGCTGATTGTCAAGGGCACGGTGGACGAAATCGACGAGTATTTGTCCAAAATTCCGCCCAAGGAGACAATTCCCGAGCAGTGGTGCGCGCAAATCTTCGCCCGCATCCTGAAAAAGCACAAAATCATTCTGGTGACCACCTATCTGGACCACGAGCTGGTGCGCAAGGCCAACATGATACCGGCCTCCTCGCCCGACGAGGCGCTGCAAATGGCCTACGAAATGATGGGCAGCGACGCGCGCGTGGTCGTCATTCCCGACGGTGTGGCGGTTCTGGCTGTCAAGGAGTAAGGAGGAAGCATGATGGATTTGAAACTGGCGCTCAAGGTCGATGATTTAGATAACGTGGCGACCATTTTCGCAAACGATATCACGGACGGTACCGCGGTCGAGGTACGGGACAAAAAGGGCAATATGGAAGAAATCGTCGTACACGGTGATGTGCCGTACGGCCACAAAATTGCGCTGTGCGACATTGCCAAGGGCGAAAAAATCATGAAGTACGGCGAATGCATCGGCGCTGCCAGCCAGCCCATCCACAAGGGCGATTATGTACACGTACATAATCTGGAAGCACTGCGCGGCCGCGGCGATTTGTGAGGAGGAACGACATATGGGCTATACCTTTCAGGGCTATCGGCGGGCCAACGGGAAATTCGGCGCCCGCAATCTGGTTGCCGTCATTCCAAGCGTCATCTGCGCCAACGATGTCGGGCAGGCAATCTGCCGGCAGGTGCAGGGCACCATCGGTTATTTCCATCATCAGGGCTGCTGTCAGCTTCCGCTTGACCTCAAGCGCGTCACGGATACGCTGTCCAACCTCGGGCAAAGCCCGAACGTGGGCGCAGCTTTGATTGTCAGCCTCGGCTGCGAGGGCACCGACCACGAACGCCTTGTGGAAGAAATCCGTGCGACGGGCAAGCCGGTCGAAATCATCCGGATTCAGGAGTTGGGCGGCACCTCCCGCGCGATTCAGGCGGGCATTGACGCAGCGCAGCATCTGGTGCAGCAAATCTCCGGCTTGCAGCGCGAGACGGTCGATATCTCCAACGTCGTCATGGCCATCAAGTGCGGCGCGTCGGATACGACCTCCGGCATGGCCTCCAACTGTGTCATCGGCTATGTGGCGGATAAGCTGGTCGACTTGGGCGCGACCGTGGTATTCGGTGAAACCACCGAATTCCTCGGCGGCGAGCACATCCTCGCCCGCCGCGCGGTAGGCGGCGAAAACGGTCCGGTCGGACAAAAGATTTACGAAATTGTCAACCGCATGGAGGCGCGTGCCAAATCCATCGGTGAGGACATGCGCGGCGGCCAGCCGACGCCGGGCAATATTGCGGGCGGTCTGTCCAGCATCGAGGAAAAGAGTCTGGGCGCCATCGTCAAGTCGGGCCACCGCCCCATTCAGGGCGTGCTGGAATACACCGACCGCGTAGACGGGCAAAAGGGCTTGTGGATCAAGGATGCGCCCGGCCGCGAGCCGGAAATCCTGACCGGCATGGCCGCCACCGGCGCACAGCTGATGCTGTTCTCTACCGGCCGCGGCGCACCGCAGGGCTTCCCATCCATGCCGGTCGTCAAAATTTGCGGCAACCCCAACACCTTTGCGCGCATGCAGCACGATATGGATTTGAACGCCGGCCGAATCATCACCGGCGAAAAAACCATTGAAGAAGTGGGCGAAGAAGCGTTCGAGCTGTTGCTCCGCGTACTTTCGGGACAGATGACAAAAAATGAAGCGTTGGGCTATTTCGGCTCTATGGATATTTTCTGTCTTGGCCCGGTCATTTAAGCAAACCCCATTGCTGCACCGGGGGAGGTGAAGCGTTTACGCAGGGCCTGAGCCGCTGCCATTCCAAAAACAGACACGGGCGGCGCGCCGCCCACGCACCCATCCCACAAGAATTCCGTTTGTAAATAAGGGGGTAAAACCATGTTTAGTCCTGTCATAGCCATGTGGATCGGCATTATTGTCATGATGGCGCTGATTATCTTCACCAAGGTGCATCCGTTCCCGTCGCTGATTATTTCGGCAATCCTGATTGCAGTATTGGCTATGCCCTTCGGCGATGTCTCCAGCCTGACCGCCTGCATCAGCACGGTGACAACCGGCTTCGGCAACACGATGGCCAGTATCGGCGTCGTTATCGGCTTCGGCTGCATCATGGGCATTTTTCTGGAAAAAAGCGGCGCAGCCAAACGAATGGCGCTGACCATCCTCAAGCTGGTCGGCGTGAAGAACTGCGACGTTGTGCTCGGTCTGACCGGCTGGGTCGTTTCCATCCCGGTTTTCTGTGACTCCGGTTTCGTCATTCTGTCCTCGCTGGCCAAGGAATTCTCCCGTCTGACCAAAAGATCCATGGTCGGTCTGGGCGGCATCCTCGGCATGGGCCTGTACATCACGCACTTTATGGTCCCGCCGACGCCCGGCCCGCTGACTGTGGTCAGCACGTTCCAGGAAAACGGATTGGCGATTGATCTGGGCATCTACATCCTGTGCGGCATTGCCATTTCCATTCCCCTGTTTATCTTCTCCGTACCGCTGTTCCGCTACTTTGGCCGGAAATACCCCAATCTGATTGTTCCGTATGAGATTGACCGCTCCAAATACACGCCCGAACAGCTCAAGGTACTCGACCGCATCCATGAAAAATACAAGCGCAACGAAGATTTGGTGACCGAGGACTTCGCAGAACTGCTGTCGGCGGAAAAGCTGCCGAGCGCTTTCCTGTCCTTCGCCACGCTTCTGGTGCCGATCCTGCTCATCTTCGCCAATACGCTGGTCAGCCAGATTTCTTCGCTGGACGGCACGCTCATTGCCGATATCATCGAGTTTCTCGGCCAGCCGGTCATGGCGCTGTTTATCTCGCTTTGCATGGGCGCGTTCCTGCTGTGCAGCAACTTTGACAAAAAAACCTGCATCAACCTGATGCAGGAAGCCTGCCGCGACGCAGGTCCGATTGTATTCATCACCGCAGCCGGCGGCGCACTGGGCGCGGTCATCAAGGTATACCGTCCAGCGCGGCTCTCCAGTTTGGTGCCGTCTACAAAGACTGTACGATGGTCTGTCTCACCCATAGC
>NZ_CALWUQ010000028.1 GCF_944384695.1 uncultured Agathobaculum sp.
AAAAGCTGCATGTATTTTTTTTTTTTTGCTTTTTCAAACGGCGCGCCCATTGTCACAATGCCGCGCAGCGCGGACAGGTCGGCGGGGGTGCGCTCCTGCGTGCGGGCAAGCATGGCAATGATGGTCGGCACGCCGATGAGGAAGGAAATCTGATACTTTTCCGCGTATTCCAAGCAGCGCTTGGGGGCAAAGTCGCGCAGAATCACGACCTCGCCGCCCGCGTACAGCGTGGGGCACGGACCGCCCGAATGGATGCCGCCGCGGTGGAACCACGGGGTCATATTCATGGTGCGGTCGGTCGGGCCGAGCGGGAAGTGCATCATGACGTCATGCGCGGACAGCACTTCGTTGATGTTGTTGATTGGCACGCCTTTGGGCCGGTTGGTTGTGCCCGAGGTGTAAAGCCGCGTGGTTTCGTCGTAAATGTGCGGCGCAAAGTCGATGGGAGGGTTGGTTTCGGGCTGCCCGGCGATATAATCCTCATAGCGGATATGCCCCGCGGGGGCGGCGGCTTCGCCCTTATAGTCGACCATGACGACGCGGGCGGGCTTATGCTCGCACAGCTCGAGCGCGCCGCCGGACAGTTCACCAAATTCCGCGTCATAGATAAACGCTTTGGGGCGGCTGTCGTCGATTACGAGCGCGATTTCGCCCGCGCCCTGCCGGTAGTTGACCGGGCAGGCAATCGCGCCGACCTTGTGCGCGGCCAGATAGCAGAACACAAACTCGGGCGAATTGAGCAGGGTGAACATGACCACGTCATTCTTGCCCACGCCGTCCGCGCGCAGCGCGTGCGCCAGACGGTTGGCCTCGGCATTGAGCTGGGCATAGGTCCAGCGGCGGCCGGAAAGCGGGTCGTGCAGCGCGGGGCGACTGCCGAAGCGCGAAACATTGCGCAGAAAACCGTTGAGATAGGTAAAGCGCGTTTCAAACGTCTCGCGGAACATGGTGACATCATAGGTGTATTGATTTTGCAAAGTGGGATTCGCCTCATTTCTGGTAGTTGCTGACGATAATGCTGGAGTTCTGTCCGCCGAAGCCCAGCGAATTGGACATGGCGGCGGAGATTTTGGCCGGACGGGCGGTATTCGGCACATAATCCAAATCGCAGTCCGGGTCGGGGGTATGGAGATGCAGCGTGGGCGGCAACGTACCGGTCTGGATTGCCTTGATGCAGGCAATCGTCTCGGTCAAGCCGCCCGCGCCCATCAGGTGGCCGGTTGCGGATTTGGTTGAGGACATCGGAGGCGCGCTTTCACGGCCGCCGAACACGGACTTGACTGCAAGCGTTTCGGCCTTGTCGCCCAGCGGGGTGGAGGTGCCGTGGGCATTGATATAGCCGATATCGGACGGCTGCATGCCGGCCTTTTCCAGCGCACGGCGCATGCAGCGGGCCGCGCCCGCGCCATCCGGGCAGGGGGCGGTGACGTGGTGCGCGTCCGAGGTGTTGGCATAGCCTGCCAGCACAGCATGGATGTGCGCGCCGCGCGCGAGCGCGTGCTCCTCGGTTTCAATCAGCAGTGCGCCGCCGCCCTCGCCGATAACAAAACCGTCCCGCTCCGCATCGAACGGACGGCAGGCGGTTTCGGGGTCGTCGTTGCGGCGGGAGAGCGCCTTGGCCTGTGACAGACCGGAGACGACAATGGGACATAGGATGCTTTCGCCGCCGACCGCAAGCACGGCGTCCGCCTCGCCTGCGCGCAGCAGCATCGCGGCGGTCATGATTGCATCGCCGCCCGCCGAGCAGGCGGTGTTGAGTGTCAGGCTTGGCCCGCGGATGCCGCGCGCAATGGCAATCTGCGCGGCGGCGATGTTGCCGATGGTCATAGGTACAAAGCGCGGGCCGACACGATGGCCGGCGTCGTAGGCAGCCTGCGTCTGCGCGACCGTGGTCACGCCGTCCATAGCGGTGCCCATGACAATGCCGATGCGCTCAGCTTCCGGCTCGATGGCAAGGCCGCTGTCCTCCAGCGCTTCCTGCGCCGCCACGAAGGCAAACTGCATGAACGGGTCCATCGTGCGCGCAAGGGTTTTGGGCATGTGGTCGGCAGGGTCGAAGCCCTTTAGCTCGGCTGCAATCTGTACCGGCAGCTCGGATGCGTCAAAGCGCGTGATTCGGCCGATGCCGCAATGGCCGGAAACCAGCGCTTCCCAGTAGGCGGAAACCCCGATGCCGATGGGCGTTACCG
This sequence comes from uncultured Agathobaculum sp., assembly GCF_944384695.1. Classification (GTDB taxonomy): domain Bacteria; phylum Bacillota; class Clostridia; order Oscillospirales; family Butyricicoccaceae; genus Agathobaculum. The sequence goes on from NZ_CALWUQ010000028.1 coordinate 2,190, forward strand.
CGCCCATGCCCGTGATGACCAGTGTTTTCTCTTTCATAATATTTCCCCATTTTATATCATGCTTCCATCTGTTTGTTTTGTGGCAGTTTTTGACTGCACATGTGGCTGAAACAGTGGATACCGATGTGTTATTCTTATCTATTATACCAGAAAGTGGCGAAAAGTAAAAGTGCATTTCGGGTGCGGATTGCACATTATGTGGTATTGTGGACTTTAACTGTATGCATATCCGGCAGAAATGCGGCCGGGGCTATACACGATGGCAAAAGGCGGGGCGAGTTGATGAGAAAATTTTGTCATAAATGCAACAACGGGACGCGGTTGCCACCACCAAAGGGTGACAAACCGCGTCCCGCAGGACGGGGGCTCAGGTGTGGATATGCAGCGCATGGCATACACTGCCGCGCGTCAGCCGGTACACCAGATACAGCAGAGCAGACACCGCTGCGACGACAACGCCGCAGGTCGCCATGCCTTGCAGCTCGCTGCCGGTAAAGCCGTAGGGTGTGCCGTTAAAGTACAGCATAATCATATAGAATGCCCAAATCAAGCCGGTGCCGGTCAGTGCGGGCACAAGGAACACGCGGCTGACCTGTCCGCGCACCGCGCGGAACAGATAAGCGTTTGGCGCGCCGAGGTGGCGCAGGTCATCGTATACGCGCGCGCTCGTCAGGGCAATGGTCATGCAGCGCGTAAAGGCGATAATGACGACCGCGGCAAAGCACACCAGCGCGATAAACACAAACAGCATCAGGAATACGGCCATGGTGGTGATAAAGTCGTTTTTGTCGAGCACACGGAACTGCGGCATGTACTTCCAGTAGATACGGAAGGATGAGGAATCGCGGTCAGCATAGTCGATGGTGTCCAGTCCGCGTGCTGCGGCGTTTTCCGGGGCGTAGGCATAAGGTTCGCCCTTCTGCGCAGCGATAGCGGCTGCTACGTCGTCGTAATAGTCGGCCACCTCGACCTCCGGGCCGGAGCGGTCGACGATTTTGTAGAACAGCGCCTTGGCAAAGGCGTAGCTGTTCTCTGCGTCCGCGACGTTGAAGAATACGTATTCCTCGCGGTAGACGTCGTCCAGCCCGGCGGCGATAACGGCGTAGTCCGCATCGTCCAGCACATAGCAGCCCAGCAGCAGGGAATAGCACAGCGGTTCAGCGGGCGTGACATCCAGCGTTTTTCCGGTCGTCATGTTGGTCAGGTGGGTCACGTCGCCGCCGGACAGATAGCTGCTGCCGCCTTCGTCGTCCAGGACGTTGGCGCAGGTGCCGGGCTGCAGGTCGATGTTCTGGCTGGTCAGAGCGCGGTATGCGCTTTCTGAGAAGAACGTCGCGCCATCCAGCAGTTCGGCGTAGGCGGTCGTGTAGGTCGCGCCAAAGCCGGTTTCGGTTTCAATCGAGTAGGTGCCGTCCGTGCCGAGTACAGCCCCCTGCTGCTGTACCCAGGAGGTGATATCGACCGTGGCTTCGTCGGCCAGCCGCTGTACTTCGTCCTGTTGGGGAAGGTCCTGGTCGGCGCGCCAGTGATAGGCGAAGTCAATCGGGCGCGTGTCGTAGCTGTGCGCCATGCTGCTGCCCAGCATGGGCGCATAGAAAGAGGCAAAGTATGCGCCGCCAATCAGCAACGCCATCACCAGCATGTTGCGCACGGTTTGGCGGCCCTGAAATTTCATCATGGCATCCGAGATGATGGCTTTGTAGCGGTTGTTTCGATGCCGCCAGCCGTTGACGACCGTGTGCAGTAAAATCATGTACAGGCCGAGGAGGACGGGCAGGTAAAAGGCCGCAGTTACGGCGCTGGGCGCGTACCAGTGCAGCACGCGGATAAAAAGGGACGGCATCAGATAGCCGAGCAGCGCGCCGAGCACGGCCAGTATGATGCCGACCGGGCCATACCAGCACGGCACTGCGCGGATGGGCTCGGATTTGTGGGATTCCTGCACAATGTCGATGATATTGGTGCGGCGGATGAAGCGTGCGGCGAGCAAGAACAGCATGCCGACCACATAGGCCGAGAACGCCAGCGCGAGCAGATAGGCTTGTGGGTCGAAGGCAAGCGGCATTTCTTCGGAGTCGACCAGCAGCAGGCGGAAGCCCTGCCAGATGCCCCATGCGAGCGGCGCGCCGAGCACCGCGCCTGCGGCGCATGCACCCAGCGAGAGGAGGGCAAGCTCGCGTCCCAGTTCGTTCCGCAGCTGCCGGCGCGATGCACCGAGCGCAAGGAACACACCGGTCTCGCGGGATTTCTGGCGGAAGAACAGCCCGGCGGCATAGGTCGTGAACACCGCGCAGCCAATGACGGCCAGCACGAATACCATCATCACCTGTTTGCGGCTGTCGCCGCCCTCGGGCAGCACGGTCAGAATGGTGGGGGAGCGCATCATGCAGGCGTAGGCGGTAATCAGCAGAACGGAAAAGAAGCAGCAGCCGGCCAGCAGGCCGTACTGCCCGCGGTTCTTGCGCCGCAGCGCAGCGTAGACTTCGGAGAACGTGCGCATGTCACTCACTCCTTTCCCATTTCGCGGATGGCATCCAGCAGCGCGTCCTGAAATGCGCTGCGCGCCTGCGCGCCTTTGGCGAGCGTGCGCCATACTACGCCGTCGCGCAGGATAATCACACGGTCACAGAATGAGGCGGCAAAGGAGTCGTGTGTGACCATGAAAATGGTCGCGCCGAGCGCGCGCCGCGCTTGTGCGAAGCTGTCGATGACCGCACGGGACGACTTGGAATCCAGATTGCCGGTCGGCTCGTCCGCGAGGATGAGCAGCGGATGGTTGATGAGTGCGCGGGCGACTGCTGTGCGCTGCTTTTCACCGCCCGAGATTTCGGCGGGGTATTTGTCCCGGATGGCGGTGATGCCGAATACGTCGCACAGGCTGTCGGCGTCCGCCTCCATTGCGGCGTCGGTCTGCCCCGCGATGATACGCGGCAGCAGGATATTGTCGCGCACGGTCAGCCCGTCGAGCAGCAGAAAGTCCTGAAAGACAAAGCCCAGCTTGCGGTTACGCACGCGGGCAAGGGCATCCTCGTTCAGCCGCGCAAGTTGCTCTCTGCCGAGCGTGATGCTGCCGCTGTCCGCGGGAATGTAGCAGGAAATACAGTTTAAGAGCGTTGTCTTACCCGAGCCGCTTGGGCCCATCACGGCGACAAATTCGCCTTTCTCCACTTGAAGCGATACGCCCTTCAGCACGGCATAGGTCGTTTTGCCGACCTGATAGCTTTTGTGCAGGTTTTCGACGGATAACATTTTGCATACTCCTTTCAAGATATAACGAATTGTAATATTAAAGCAATCGTTTGTTTGCCGCATTTGCAGAGGCGTGCGGTTTCTCTTTCTGGTTTCAGCATACCGTCGGGTTGAGGGGATACGCAAACCGGCCTGCCAAAAACGGCAGGCCGGTTGTAAAGTTTGGCGAGCGGTGGGCACGCGATGTAAAAAACAGTGCGTTTGCCGTCAAGTTTGGTTTGGCGAGGCAGAGGGGCTGTGCTATAATAGGACAGCGACCGGCGCTGCGCCGGATGAAGCGGATACGGATAAGGGGGGAGAAGCGATGCTTCGCATTGGCATATGTGACGACGCGGCCGAGGTGCGGCAGCAGCTGCACGCAATGGTTGAGCGGCTGCTCGCAAAACGCGCGGTCGAGTGCCAAATCTATGCGTTTTCCTCGGGCGAGGGCTTGCTCGGATGGATGGATAAGCATGCGGGCGAGCTGGACCTTGTGTTTCTGGATATTGAAATGGGCGGCATAAACGGCATGGACACCGCAAGACGGCTGCGTGCAGACAGTGGCATCCTGCAAATCGTGTTTGTGACGGGATATGCCGACTATGTGTTTGATGGGTATACCGTCGGCGCGCTGGGCTATGTGCTCAAGCCACCGCAGCAGGCGCAGATAGAGGATATCCTGATTCGTGCGATGGCGGCGCTGTTTCAGCAGTCCGAGCAGGTGTTTGTATGCAAGAACAGCGATGGGATGTACCGGATTCCCAAGAATACCATCCGCTATTTCTGTTCGGACCGGCGGCAGGTCACTTGCGTGACCGATACGCGCCGCGTGACGTTTTATGCCCGGCTGGATGACGTGGAGCAGATGGTGGGTGCGGCCTTTGTGCGCATCCATCAGCGGTATCTGGTGCGTGCGGCAGCGGTGGAACGGATGGACTGCGGCGCGGTGGTCATCGGCGGAGAACAGCTGCCGGTCAGCCGCGCGCATCAGTCCGCAGCAATGGCGGCGCTCGCGCGAGCAATATTGGACTGAGGGGGCGCGCGGATGCGTATAGCGGATATCGTGTTCTGGGTGCTGTGCTGTCTGCTGGGCGGCATCATTCCGGCGTGCACGGCGCGGCGTTTTCTGGCGCCGTCCAAGGGACGGATACGCAGCGCGGTGCCCTGCGTGACAATCGGTGCGGCGCTCGGTATGCCGACGTGGGTTGGAGACGGCAACCCACTCTATTTCTTCCCGTTTTTTATTGCGGCGTTTCTCGTCGGCTACGGCGGCAGCCGACTGGCGCGGCTGGTCATCGGCGTGATTTTTTACGAGTGGATTATCGCGTGGAGTATGATTGTGGACACGCGCGCGGTGCTGCCCGGCACAGACGGCTATTGGGGCGCAGTCGTATGGAAGTTGGCAATGTGGCTTGCGGTGTGGTTGGTGATGCGGCGTGTGCTGCGAGACGGCGGGCGCATTGTTCTATCCGGGCGGCTGTGGCTGCTTATTGGGCTGCTGTCGCTGGCGCCTTTGCTCAGCGAGCTGGCGTTTTCCCTGTGGAATATCCGGTTTTATACAGGAAATGTGGTAAGCGGCATCATTGACGCGGCGTTTTATACCCTGCTGCCGTTTCAGTTTATCTCCGCTATTGCGCTGCTGTTTGCCATTGTTCTGCTCTCGCGTCATCAAGCGTTGGAGCAGGAACATCAGCTGGCCGATATGCGGGAGCTGTACTATCAGGGCATCCGGCGGGAACAGGAGCAGGTGCGCCGTCTGCGGCATGATATGCGCAACCATTTAACGGTTCTGTCCGGTCTGCTTGCCCAAGGGAATACGGCGCGCGCGGCAGCCTATGTGGACAGCCTGCAAGCGGCTTCCGATGCGCCGTCAGTGCTGCAATTCGGGGAGAATGAGACGGCCAATATTGTGCTGTCCGCCAAGCTGCGGGAGATGGAGCAGGCGGGTTTGACCGCCGACCTGCGGGTGTCGCTGCCCGAAAAGCTGGCGGTGGCGGATGTGGATTTGTGTGCGCTCATCGGCAACGCGCTGGACAACGCGATGGAGGCGGCGCGATTGGCCGAGGACAAGCGTGTTCTGGTGCGCGCCCGCGCGGACAAAGGCATGCTGATGCTGCGGGTCGTCAATGCTTATGCAGGCATGCGGGAGCCAAACGAGGCGGGTGTGTTCAACACGACCAAGGCAGATTGGCGTGCACACGGTTTTGGTCTGCGCGGTATGCGGGAGATTGCGGAGCGGTACGGCGGTACGCTGGAAGCCACCGCGGCAGACGGGCGATTTGAGCTGGTGGCTTGTCTGCCACTGGGAAGGGACGTGTGAAAGCAAATGCGTGCCTTTGCATTTTGCCGTTGAAATACAGAAAACCCCTTGACAGAGGTCGTTTCCATCTGTCAAGGGGTTTTGTATGTTGTTGTTATGGATTAGCCGAAGTAGCGCTGCAGCAGGCCCTCGAAAGCCTTGCCGTGACGAGCTTCGTCGCGAGCCATCTCATGTACGGTGTCGTGGATAGCGTCCAGGTTCAGCGCCTTAGCGCGCTTTGCCAGGTCGAACTTGCCGGCGGTAGCGCCGTTCTCAGCCTCAACGCGCATCTCAAGGTTCTTCTTGGTGGAGTCGGTTACGACTTCGCCCAGGAGCTCTGCAAACTTGGAAGCGTGCTCAGCCTCTTCGTAAGCAGCCTTCTCCCAGTACAGGCCGATTTCCGGGTAGCCCTCGCGGTGTGCAACGCGAGCCATTGCCAGATACATGCCAACCTCGGTGCACTCGCCCTCGAAGTTCGCGCGCAGATCCTTCATGATGTCTTCCGGAGCGCCCTGTGCTACGCCGACAACGTGCTCTGCCGCCCAGGTCTTCTCGCCGGACTGCTCCTTGAACTTCTCAGCCGGAGCGTGGCAAACCGGGCACTCAGCCGGAGCTGCTTCGCCTTCGTAAACATAACCGCATACGGAACAAACAAACTTCTTCATGATTTTTTCCTCCTAATATCCTTTTTGGGATTGTTTATTTTTGGGACGGAAGAAAACGATCCATCGTGATGGAACAAAGCTGCTCCCGCAGAGACCGGTTGATCTCGGAGAACACGCGATGAAAATCGCATTCCTTCCGGTTGCCTACACGAGTACATTGAAATTCATTGGCCAGACAATGGTTGATTGCAATCGGCCCGTCGATGCATTCAATGATCTCACCCAGAGAAATTTCGGAAGGCAGCCGATTGAGCTCATACCCGCCTGCCACGCCCTTATAGGACTTGGTGATACCGGACTGGGTCAACTTGCGCAAAATCTTGAGCGCGAAGCGAAGCGTTACGCCCGCCGACTCCGCCACATCTTTTGCACACTGCTTGCCCCCTGCCAGCGCCAGGCAATAGGTCACGCGGATTGCATAATCCGCTTCATGTGTGATTCTCAAGCCGTTCCTTCCTTTCTCTTTGGAACATCTTCAGTATAGTATTGTTCCACGGAATTGTCAATAGGATTTTATGAAATTTAATAAATTTTTTTATTTAATATAAATTATCAATAAATCTAACTTATCTTTCTTTTTGACAATCGATATGACTCTATCCAACAGGGTCAGTATATCATATATTCGAGTAAATGTCTATGAATTTTCGGGCTGTATACCGCTCCTGCGCGTATAGCAACCGTTAAAATTTTTTCCAGACGGGTAAAATAAATGGTTGGTTCGTTGCCTGACACAATCCCGCTGCATTGCAGATACACAAAAGCAGGCCGCACTGCGCGGCCTGCTTTTGTATGCTATCTTCGTTTCAATCAGTCGGACAGCCTATGCTCAATCCAGCTGCGCCAGCGCCTGATCGATATCTGCGATGATATCCTCGACGTTTTCAAGACCGACCGACAGACGGACCAGACCCGGCTCGATGCCGGCGGCGACGAGCTGCTCGTCGGTCAGCTGGCGGTGGGTTTCGGATGCCGGATGCAGCACACAGGTGCGGATATCCGCCACGTGTACTTCGTTGCAAGCGAGCTTTACGCTGTCCATGAACTTCATCGCGGGGGTGCGGCCGCCCTTGATGTCGATGCTCATGACGCCCGAGGTGCCGAGCGGCAGGTACTTCTGCGCGCGCTCGTAATGCTCGTTGCCCGGCAGGGCAGGATAGCGCACAGAAGCAATCTTATCCGACTTTTCCAGATGCTTTGCAACCGTCAGTGCGTTCTCGCAGTACTGCTTCATGCGCACGGGCAGGGTCTCCAGACCGAGGTTGAGCAGGAATGCGGAATGCGCCGCCGGATAGCAGCCGAAATCGCGCATGAGCTGCATACGCGCTTTGATGATGTAAGCCATGTTGCCGAAGTCGCGCGTGTAAACGACGCCGTGGTAGCTTTCATCCGGCTCGGTGAAGTCCGGGAACTTGCCGGAGGCCGACCAGTCGAACTTGCCGCTGTCGACAATGACGCCGCCGCCCTGCACCGCGTGGCCGTCCATGTACTTAGTCGTCGAGTGGATAACGATATCCGCGCCCCATTCAATCGGGCGGCACAGAATCGGGGTGGCAAAGGTGTTGTCCACAATCAGCGGCACGCCGTTCTTGTGCGCGATGTTTGCCCACTTTTCAATGTCGAACACGGTCAGCGCCGGATTGGCAAGCGTTTCCCCGAACACCGCCTTGGTGTTGTCCTTGAACTGCTTCTGAATTTCTTCCTCGGAGGCTTCCGCATCCGCCCAGATGCACTCGATGCCGAACTTCTTGAGCGTTACGCCGAACAGGTTGATGGTGCCGCCGTAAATGGTGGAAACGGCGATAAAGCTGTCGCCCGCCGAGCACAGGTTGAGGATAGCCAGCAGGCTGGCCGCCTGACCGGAGCTTGTCAGCATCGCGCCGACGCCACCTTCGAGAGAAGCAATCTTCTTCTCGACCGCGTCACAGGTCGGGTTGGCAAAGCGCGAGTACATGAACTCGGTCGGCATATCGAACAGGCCCGCAATGTGCGCGGTCGAATCGAAACGATAGGTGGTGGACTGGACGATGGGCATGACGCCCGGACCGCCGTTTTCGGGCTTGTAGCCCTCATGCAGGCATTTGGTTTCAATCTTCATATGATAAAACTCCTTTGCGGGGATTTTTGACACAAGGGTATTGTATCACGCCGGGAAAAGCCGGTCAAGCATGCACATCCTTCGCTCGACTTTGCGCGCGCCGTTTGCTATAATAAGGACATATCCAAATCTGACGGAGGAATACGGTTATGACCGATGAAAAAATTGCGCGCATCAACGCGCTTGCCAAAAAAGCCAAGGCCGAAGGGCTGACCGAAGAGGAAAAAGCCGAGCAGCAGGCGCTGCGCGCGGAATATGTTGCGGGCTTCCGCAAGAGCCTCAAGGCGCAGCTGGATAACACGGTGGTGCTCAATCCGGACGGCACCTCGTATAAGCTGCGGCAGAAGCGGGGCGGCTCGTGATTTCCCTGCCCGCGCACGCTGCGCGCGCCATTGCGCAGCTGGAGGACGCGGGATATGAAACATGGGCGGTCGGCGGCTGTGTGCGGGACAGCCTGCGCGGCGCGCAGCCGCACGACTGGGATTTATGCACAGCGGCCAAACCTGCCGAGATGCAGGCGGTGTTCGCGGGGGAGCGGGTGCTCGAAACCGGGCTCAAACACGGCACACTAACCGTTTTGACGGACAGCGGCCCGCTGGAAATCACTTCCTTCCGTGCGGATGGCGGCTATTCGGATGGACGGCACCCGGACGGGGTGCGCTTTGTGCCCGATGTGACCGCAGACCTTGCGCGGCGGGATTTCACCGTCGGCGCGATGGCGTGGCATCCGCAGCGCGGCCTGTGCGACCCGTTTCGCGGGCTGGACGATTTGCAGGACGGCATATTGCGCGCGGTGGGGGAGCCGGACGCCCGCTTTCAGGAGGATGCGCTGCGCATCCTGCGCGGCGTGCGCTTTGCGTCGCAGCTGGGCTTTGCGGTCGAAACCGAAACCGCCGCTGCCATGCGCCGGCAGGTGGGACGGTTGGCCCTGATTGCGGCCGAGCGCATCCGCGAAGAGCTGACCGGCATGCTGTGCGGCCGGTTTGCGATACGTGCATTGCGGGATTTTTCTGATATTTTGGCGGCAGTGCTGCCCGAACTTGCCCCGATGGTGGGCTGCGCACAGCAAAACCCCCATCATTTATATGACGTCTGGGAGCACAGCGCCCGCGCGGTCGGGCAGGTACCCGCCGAACCCTGTTTGCGCTGGGCGATGCTGCTGCATGACTGCGGCAAGCCCGCTTGCAAAACCGTAGATGAAAACGGCGTGGGCCATTTTTACGGCCACCCCAAGGTCAGCCGCGACATTGCAGAATCGCTTATGCACCGTTTGCGCTTTTCCGGTGAGCAGACGGCGCGCATCCTGCTGCTGGTCGAGCAGCACGACCGCCCGCTGGGAGACAGCGACAAACTGGTGCGCCGCCGTCTGGTACAAATCGGTCAGACGCGCTTCCGCGACCTGCTGGCAATCAAAAAAGGGGATGCCGTCGGACAGGGGACACACCCGGAAAACGTCGCGGAGCTATGCGAAACGGAACGGCGGCTGAACGCAGTGCTCGCGCAGGATGCCTGCCTGTCGCTGCGGCAGCTTGCGGTGAACGGAAACGATTTGACCGGGCTTGGCCTGCACGGCCCTGCGGTCGGGGAAATGCTGCACAGCTTGCTCGACGCTGTGGTGGACGGCACGCTGGATAACACGCGGCAGGCGCTGTTGGCGCACGTCCGCGCCCGAATGGAGGAACGACATGACCAATAAAGAACTGTTTATCGAAACCTATCATAAGAATATCCATCGTCCGGGCGCGGATAAGCTGCTCGCATGGATGGAGACGACCGACTTTTTCACCGCGCCCGCGTCCACCCGCTTTCATGCGGCGTACGAAGGCGGTCTGCTCGACCACTCGCTCAACGTCTATAACGTGCTGATTTCCAAGCATTACAATCCGGAAACCGACAATCTGGAGAGCTTTACGCTTGTCTCGCTCCTGCACGACCTATGCAAAGCGGGCTTTTACAAGACCGAGCTGCGCAACCGCAAGAACGACCACGGCGAATGGGAAAAGGTGCCGGTCTATGCCGTCGACGACCAGTTCCCTTACGGCCACGGCGAAAAATCCGTTTACCTCATCGAGCGCTTCCTGCGCCTGAAAACCGAGGAGGCCATGGCGGTGCGCTGGCACATGGGCGGGTTTGACGATTCGGTGCGCGGCGGCAGCTTTGCGCTGGCGCACGCATATGAAAAATACCCGCTGGCGGTCAAGCTGCACCTGTCCGATTTGGAAGCGACCTATCTGCATGAGAACAGGAGTGAATGAGCATGAAAACCAAGGAATTTACCCTGCGCACCGACCGCGAGGGCATGTATAACGTGACCGCTACTCTGCGGGAAGTCATCCGGGAGAGCGGCGTGCAGAGCGGCCTTGCGGTTGTCTACTGCCCGCACACGACCGCGGGCATCACAATCAACGAGAACGCTGACCCGGACGTGCAGCACGACCTGCTGCTCGGTTGGGCCGCGGCGTTCCCCGACCGGCCGCAGTTTCTCCACGCGGAGGGCAACTCAGCCGCGCACCTCAAATCAAGCTGCGTCGGCGCAAGCCAGACCGTACTGATTGAGGACGGCCGTCCACTGCTCGGCACATGGCAGGGCGTCTACTTCTGTGAATTTGACGGCCCGCGTACCCGCCGGTATTGCATCAAGGTGCTGGAAGACAGCAGGGAATAATTGTTTTATTTTGGTGATATTTTGTTGCATGTGTGGTGCACTTTTGCTACAATAAAAGCATCAAACAGCAAAAGGAGTCAACGCATATGGAAGCATTGGAATGTATCAAAACACGCCGCAGCGTCCGCAAATTCACGGAAGAGCCGGTCGAGCGGGCGTTGATAGAGCAAATCGTCGAAGCGGCGGCATATGCGCCGAGCTGGAAGAACACACAAATCGCCCGCTATACGGTGGTCACCGATTCCGAGAAAAAGCAGCGGCTGGCGGACGAATGCATGATGGATTTTGCATTTAACCAGAAAACGACATCACACGCGCCGGCACTGGTTGTCCTGACCGCACTGAACGGCCGTTCGGGTTATGAGCGGGACGGCTCGTTCTCCACCTCGCAGGGAACACACTGGCAATCGTTTGACGCGGGCGTTGCCGCGCAGACCTTCTGTCTGGCAGCCCATGCGATGGGACTGGGTACGGTCATCATGGGCATTTTTGATGAAAACAAGGTGCGTAACGTGCTGGGGCTGCCCGAGGAGCAGACCGTCGCCGCACTGATTGCCATTGGCCATCCGGCAGAGCAGCCGGTCTGCCCCAAGCGCAAGGACGTAGAAAACCTGCTGCGCTTTGTATGATTGGCTGGGTCCAAAGTCCCTTTCATGCCATAGTTCAGACCGCTGTACGACGCTTTTGTTGCGGAAACAGGAGGGGTTACGATGCTTATCCGGTCGATTGAGCCCGGCGACCGCGATTACTTTATTCATAGTGTGCAGGCGTTTTATCATTCGCCTGCCGTCTGCCATGAGATTCCCGCGCAGAATGCGAAGCGCACCTTTGAGCTGCTGCTGCACGGCAGTCCGTATGCCGACTGCCTGATTGCCGAGGAGGACGGCCGTCCGGTGGGCTACTGCCTGCTGGCACTGACGTGGTCGAACGAAGCGGGCGGCCTGTGTGTCTGGCTGGAGGAGCTGATGGTGGACGAGACGCTGCGCGGCAAAGGCGTGGGCAGCAAAATGATTGCTGCGGTGCATGAAAAATATAACACTGCCGCCCGTTACCGGCTGGAGGTGACCGAGGATAATCCGCGCGCCGCGGCGCTTTACCGCATGCTGGGGTTTGAGGAATTGCCCTATCAGCAAATGGTGCTTGACACCCCGGTTGCGCTGTAAAGAAAACGAAGAAAGACCTGCTCCGGCAGGTCTTTTTTGTTTGCGCATTTTCTGGTATGATAGAAGCAGAATCGAGGTGTTTCCATGGCGTCGGAAAACAAGATGGGTACCATGCCCGAAGGGCGGCTGATTATCACGATGTCTTTTCCCATTATGCTGTCCATGCTGGTGCAGGCCCTCTACAACATTGTGGATAGCGCATTCGTCGCGCGCATCAGCGAGGATGCGCTGACCGCTGTCTCACTCGCCTTTCCCGTGCAGCTTTTGATGATTGCGGTCGCAACCGGCACGGGCGTGGGCGTCAATGCGCTGCTGTCGCGGCGGCTGGGGCAGAAAATGCAGGAGGAGGCCAACGCGGTTGCCGTTAACGGCGTATTTCTGTCTGTGTGCTTCTGGCTGGTGTTTGCTGTGCTCGGCCTGCTGTTCGGACGCGGTTTTATCGCGCTATTCACCGATGTACCGGCTGTCGTCGACATGGGCGCCAGCTATGTGACCGTGGTCACGGTCGCCTCGTGCGGCGTGTTCCTGCTGTTCGTGGCTGAGCGGCTGATGCAGGCGACCGGCAACACGGTCTATCATATGGTCACGCAGCTCATCGGTGCCGTACTCAACTGCATTCTCGACCCGATTATGATTTTCGGCCTGTTCGGTTTTCCTGCGCTTGGCACAACAGGCGCGGCGCTCGCTACCGTCCTGTCCCAAATCATCGCCATGAGCATCGGCTTTTTCATCAACGTGCGCTTCAACCACGATGTTCGCCTGCACCTGCGCGGCTTCCAGCCGGACGGCGGCATCCTTGGCGAAATCGTGCGCATCGGCCTGCCCGCGGCGGTGCAGCAGTCCCTGCTGAGTGTGCTCACCGTCGGCCTCAACCGCATTCTGATGCCGTTTTCTCAAACCGCCGTCAGCTTTTACGGCGTATATTACAAGCTGCAAAACTTTCTGTTCATGCCGATCTACGGCCTGAATAACGCGCTTATCCCGATGATTGGCTACAACTTCGGCGCCAAAAACCGTCGCCGCATCGAGCGCATCACGCGCTATGCGCTGTATCTTGCGGTCGGCATCATGGCGGCGGGTACTGTGCTGTTTGAGTTGATACCCGTGCCGCTGCTGCTCCTGTTCGATGCATCGGACGCTATGCTTGCCATCGGCGTGCCTGCCATCCGTATCATTTCCCTCTCTTTTTGCTTTGCGGGCGCGTCTGTCATTTTGTCAGGCTGCATGCAGGGGCTGGGACGCGGCAATGAATCGCTCTGGGTCGCGCTGACGCGCCAGTTCATCGTTATCCTGCCCGCGGCGATGCTGCTTTCCCGCATCAGTCTTGCTGCCGTCTGGTTCGCATTTCCGCTGGCTGAAGCCGTTGGCCTTGCCGCTGCGATTGTGCTGCACCGGCGCGTCACCCGGCGGCTGCTCGATGCGCTTAAGTAAAATGTCACAATAATGTAACATTTTACCCATTGTTTTTGTACAGCCTGCGACATATAATAGAGACAGAACATAACGAAAGGGGTGAGTCCATTGGACAGCGAGTTCCAGCAGCTCGTGGGGCATATTCTGGAGCATCCACGCTTTCAGCAGCTGCGTCTGTTTCAGCATCACGGAGCCGAAAATTCGGTCTATGACCATTCGGTTGCCGTAGCGGAGGCGGCTTACGCCATCGCCCGCCGGATGCGTCTGTCCGGGGACGAAACCGCTTCTGTCGTCCGTGCAGCGCTGCTGCATGACTTCTTTGGCTATGACTGGCGCGGAGATTTGTTCCGCCGCTATCTGCACCGGTATTCCGGTATGCAGCGCGTTATGCGCATGCACGCCTTTGTACATGGACATATCGCGGCAGAGCGCGCCAGATGCATGTTTGGCCTTTCCGACGAAGAGTGCGAAGCCATCGCGCGGCACATGTTCCCTCTTGCAGCCATACCGCGCACGCGCATCGCATGGATTGTCACCTTGGCCGACAAAGTTGTTGCTTCCAGAGAAATGGCTGCCGCTGTCGGCGGCTATCTGTCCCCCGCACGCCGCAGGGCGTTGCCCGAAGCATAAAAAATTACCGCCGTTTGGATGCGTCTGTCCGAAACGGCGGTTTTTTTTGTGCCTATAAGTCCTGTACGTTCATCTTGTCAAGCTGCTTTTGGCGTTTTTCGCTGCGGCGGCAGATAAAATAGACGGTGAGCAGCACAAGGGTGAAGAGGTTGCACTGCACAAATGCGAAGAATGCGTCGCAGATGAACGAGACTGTCACCGGCACGCCTTGGCCATATACCTCATAATATCCGGCAATGGCAGAAGCGATTGCAAAAATGGAATAAGCCACTTCCAACGCAGGAAGGACCAGTCCCGGCCACCATGCTTTGCGGCGGGACAAAAACACTTGCAGGGCAATGACGGCTGCAAGCAGCAACACCACCATCAAAATACGAAACGGTACAAACATCATCTTGCCTCCTTTCTTGGCTTACAGGTCTTGGATGTTCATCTTATCCAGCTGTTTTTTGTGTTTTTGGCTGCGGCGGCACAGAAAATAGACGACCAGCAGCACAGCGGTCGGCAGCAGGCAGAGCGCAGAACCCAGCACCGCCAGCAACACCTGTCCCGCGTTGTCCGCCTGCGACAGCGCGTTGAGTAATACATTCGGCAGCACGAGCAGCACGCCCGGCAGTGTGCACGCAGGCATCACCAGCCCCGGCCACCACGCCTTGCGGCGGGATAAAAACACTTGCAGCGCCACAATTCCCACCAGTATCGCGCCGAACAAACACAGGTTGATGCCGAGAATAGCGGTGGTCATCACGTTTAATTTGGCCATACCAATGCACCTCCCTATCCTTTCGCCGCGCCGTCCGCGCGGCGCTTTTTGTATTCGTGAATCAGAATCTTCGCGGTATCAAAATCCAGTTTATCATTCACTGCCAGTTGCTTGATGAGCGCAACATACGGGTCCTCATCCTCCCGCTCGCCCAGTTCAATCTTCTGAATCAGCCGGTCAAGCCGCAGACGCACAGTTGGATAGGTCACGCCGTATTCGCCCGCGATTTGCTTGAGCGACCCGGACGCAAGCACAAACCGCTTGATGAACGCCACATCTTCTTCCTCAAGCTGCGTCATCCAACCGGGGATTACCTCAATCGCCATGCGCCCACCTCCTTCTGGTATCTTTAGTATATGATTAAATTTTATTAAAATCAATCTTTAATTTTATTTATATTGAAAAGAATATAAATTTTACTATCATATTGCATACCGCTTATATAAAAATAAGGCATCGCTCTGCGTTGTTGCCCTCTTCGATGCATAGTGGGGATGAGCAGGTTAACGAGGGGATAGGGGGATGCCCTATATGATTGCACGTCGGATAGGTGGGGGGATGTGGGGCATATGCGAGGATGCGCAAGCAGGCAATGCATAAAAAGTTAATAAAAAAGCCCGAAACCATATGGTTTCGGGCTTTTCGTTGGCAGCCGAAGAAGGATTCGAACCCTCACAAACAGAGTCAGAGTTACCAGAATGTGTAAATTACAGTGTGTTTCCGTGTGTTTTCTGGTTGTACTGATTCCATTTAAAGAAGAACGAAAATTCGGCAGAAGAATTGTTTTTCGTGGAATAAGTTGCAAAAAAGTTCTGAAATTTGTGTTGTGCAAAAGCAGAGCACGGAGATCGTTTCAAAGGGCGGTTCTCTGAAATGTTGGAAGTTTGCCAGACAATTTGACAGACGTATTAAGGGTTTCCTATCAACTCAATGTAGAATGTGAATGGATACAATTAAAATAGAAGTTTTGTTTGTCGAGTTATTATCAAAGCTAAGCTGATTTATATATTAATTACCCATAGCTTTTATTTCTAATAGTTTTTCATATAGTTTAGGGTTGTTAAGTATAATAATTTTCAGCTCATTGATTACTCTAGTAACGATCTGATATAGCATGCCTTTCGCATCATAGTAGCTTGAACGTGCGGTCAATCGATTTCTCTCATTATATTGGAAGTTGTTATCCATTACAAACACAACTTTTGAGAATTCTTGACCAATTACGGCATGGGCATTGGTGTTACATAGTTTTGATAGTTGATTATAAGAGTCAATGGTTCGGGAAGATGAAGTATATGTGATGGGTTTCCACCCATTTTGTTCAAGAAAATCAATATATTCAGTTAAATCTTGAATATTATTGAAATAATCTATAGTGATACAGTCATAGTGTAAATTGTCATGACTTTTCCCTATTTCAAGAAGGTTTGTAATAAACGATGATATGGCTTTATTTGTTCTTATTTTGTTTGTTAACTTCTTGGTAGATGTTATTAAGTGGGGGTAAGTGTTATTGAGGTAATTGCTTAAATCAAGTGTTTCACCTGTTTTCAAATATTGTTTCGTATCATATGAAAATAGCATTGGAATTTGTTTTTCTACAGCTTTCTTGGTTAATGCTTCTAGTTGGGAAAAACGTATTCTTTGTGACTCATCTACAAAGATAAAGTCAATATTGTCAAGATTTATATTTTCTTTATTGTTTGATATATCTTTAATAGAAACAATGTTCCACTTGTAGCGGTAAATTAGTTTAATATGTCCTCGATTTAAAATTCCACAATGGATTAATAAAATGTTTTTATTGGTGGACATTAATTCATTTGCAATGTCATATGTTAATAAAGTTTTTCCAGTCCCTGCATTTGCAGAAATACAGAAAAACATAAGTGGATTTTCAGTAAGTTCAGATAATATTTCAGTTTTAATCCGTTGTTGTGCGCTAGTTAAAAAATATTCATTATCGATAAAAGCTGCGGTAGAGTTAAATGGTGAAATTAAATAATTGGAAGGGACAAACTTGTTATCAGGATCAACAGAATAATCAACATCTTGTTCACATATACATTCTGCAAGTGTTTCGGGTTTTATCTTATCAATAGTACTAGAGTCAATATTATACCTATAAAATCCGTCATTTTCCACGAAAGTAAAAAGTTCTATTGGAGTGTTTAAAAATTTTAAATAATAGTAGTTTTCGTGCATTTGTTTAAGAATCTTTTTTTCTTTTTGTGCAATTTTCAATTCGCTTTTCAACTCGATATTGAGGATGTAGTTTTTTCCAAAACGTAAAAGATCAAATTCTTTGCCAAGTTGTGCAATTGAATAACTAATAAAAAAACCATCGAAGTCTGATATGGTACATCCGCTTAATTTCAAAATATTACATAAGTTAGTCAGATTCCTAATCTCATGTGTTTTTAGATATTTAAACTCTTGATCCACATCAAGATTATATTCATTAATAATAGCATTTCCTTGAGAAGCAGCGATTAAATTTTTTGGTTTCATAAATACACCTCATAGATATGTACCTATATTTGATAAGATAATATGATATGTATATTGTAATGTGCATTATACAGCTAATCAACTATAATTGCATAATGTTTCACTATTTGTAATTTTAGAGATATGCAACAAATAACCGGTATCCAGCTTTCGCTGTATGGGAGAACGTCATGGGAAGTCTTTCTTCAAATGACCGGTTGGATTTTGCAGCCGTGCTCCACGCATTCACAGATACCGAAATTCCAATGCCTGATAGCGGTATCTGGGCGCACGCCGGAATGGTGCGAAGGGGACGGGCTGATACCGCTTGGCGGCTCATGGACGCCCAGTATTGGGGAGAACCCGCCCTTTCGCAGCGTAGGCGGCGGGTGTTCGTCGTGGCGGATTTTGCAGGAGAACATGCCGCAGAAGTATTATTTAAGCCCCGTGGAATGTTCCCGCATCCTGCGTCTTGCGGTGAAAGCAGGCTGCCCGCCGCCCGCGGAGATCGAATATCTTCTTTTGAAGCAGGGCGGCAGGTACCCGTCGTGCGCCCCTTCCAGCTTCGGCGGATGCGGTCAATGGCAAAGCAGGGAGATCAAAAAGGCTTCCGCGCGTGCTTCGGCAAAAACGGCGAACCCTTCCCAACTCTGCTTGCCAGTGTAGGCCAGCCCTTTGCGTTCTGGTATGAGGGCAAGGAGCAGGACGGTTTTATCCGTAACCTGACGCCTTTGGAATGTGAACGGCTCATGAGCCTGCCGGAGGTCTGGACAGCATACGGTTGTAAGGATGAACCGATCAGCGACCATGCCCGCTGCTTTGCGCTAAGCAACGCGATCGAAAATATATCATGGGGTATTGCGGAAGTTGTAGAACAATCAATTTATCAAGATGTTTGAGCATATTAAAAAAACATTCAAAAATGGGATTATTTTCAAAAAAGTATTGCACCTTGTATGCTAATGGTGTATTATAAAATACAGTTATAAATAAATATAGCCTTAGACAGTAGGTAATCGTAAATCCCACCGAGGCAAAATTACTGTTAGGCGAGAGAAGTGTTTCTTGCCATTTTTTGCGGGTGTATCAAATGGGGAAAATAAAGCGTGGACAAATCATTTCAAACATACATTTTCGTAAAGGAACTTTTCATGAAGTTATGGAATACTTGATAAATATGTTTTTAACATCTTTTCCGTTTCTTCTTCATGCATTTGCCACAGGCCTTAAGTACTTAAATTACGGATTTTCAAAAGTTGCATCTCAATTCTTTGCTGTATTTGTGGAAGCTGATATTTTTTTGATTTTTTTTGCAATATTATTTTCTTTTGTACCACAAGCTCTTATTGGTCAGCGTTCACATCTAAAAAAAATAGAGATTACATATAATTTTATTGCATTTTCTGCAGGTTTAGGCTCGTTATATATGTATGTCGATATAAAAGATAGTAAATCTGTTTTTGACGAAAGACTGGGGTTTTCTTTTTTTATACTTTGGCTTATTTTTATTTTACTTGGAGCACTCATCTGTATATATCGTAATGTGGAGAAGAGGAAAACGTGATGATAATTTTAGTCAATTGTATTTTGCTAATAATTGCATTGACAGAGAGTGCCGTACTAATCTTTTTTCTATATATTGTGAGAAATGATGAAGATAAACCCAAAAAGGTATTTGAAAATTTGCCAATAAAGGAGCTTCTATTTAAGGATAAGCATAGGGGAAATGCTGTTATTCGGACAGAAAAAGATAAATGTATTGCTGATTTGGTATCAAATCCTAATCGAGGTTCTGTTCGTATTGGCACAGGACGTTATTTTTATGATGAAGAGTATGAAAAAATGCGGCAAAGTGTGTTAAAAAAGCGCTTGCCTTAAATGGAGATTATTAGAAATGAAAAAAACGTTAAGGGAAAAATGGAGTATGTTGTGTGGAATACATACATATACTAAAAAATTTTTCCTGTTGGCGGAAGAATTTAATCTGGAAATGAAAACATTTATCCAACCCATGAAAGAACAAAGAGATGCATATGAACATATTGTGCGTGCTTATGGGGAAATATTGGAATCTGAACAAGAAGATGACGAGTATGTATTAAAAAATTTTGATAAAGCTATTTCACATGAATATAGAGCATATTTTGATGCATTAGATTTTCTCACGATTTCAATACGTGAACGTATTCATCATGAACTTGAATGTTTTTCCTATGAGCAAATAGTCTCAGTGTTTCCCGGCTATACAAAGCTAAAAGCAACATTGAGCGAATTTCCACAAACGATTGCCAACTTACGTATCAAAAAAGATATTGGTAGCATAGATAGATTGGAACTGGTTAAGGAGTATGCTGAAATAGGAGATTACTTATTAGATATATACCAAGTAATTTGCAAAAAAGTATTACCTTTGCTTGTAGATGAACAAAATTGAGAAAATAAGCATTGAATGATAGCGAATATAATAGTGCTTTGATCCGTTCTTTGTATTGCGCAAAGAACGGATTTTTTGTTTACAGTGTGAGGAATTTAGTATGTACAACCAAATAATTTACCCAACCGCCCAACCCGGGCGGTTATTTTTATGCCCGGAGATTGCCGTCCACTATGCCCGGCCGCCGCCGGTATCTGTGCAGGTCATCAACCAACCATCAAAAGGAGGACAGCTTATGTACTATCACACCTGCCCCTATTGCGGGGCAAATTTAGACCCGGACGAACGCTGTGACTGCCTTTCCCGCATCCGGGGCAAAGCGCCGAAGTGGAGCACTATGGACGGTGTCCGGGGGCGAAACCGCAAGAGGTCTGCCCGTGCCCGCACTTAGGCTCGGCAGCCTGTTTGACGGCATTGGCGTTTTTCCACTATGAGATCACGTTCGAGGTTTCGGAGAATGGTTATCTGCGCATTTGGGCGAGCGCGGCGCAGCTGAACACGCTGGTGAAGTACGTCACGGGTGCGAACGCCGGTGTGAGCGGCGATGTGTCCCGACTGACGTTTGCCAAGGTGATCTGCCAGCTCACCGGACGCGACACCAGCCCGGATACCACGGGTTACAGCGGCAATATTCAGTATTTCCCGGATGTCACTTCGTCTGTCGATCTGGTGACCGAGGTCTCGCATGAGCATGATTATATGCTGGATGCGGACGGCAACGAATATTGGATTTAAGCGGCAGAACAATAGGAAAATCCCCCGTTTGCGAAAACGGGGGATTTATCTTTTGTCAAAGGTTGTTCAGTTCTTCGACGGTAAGGATATTGAAAAGTTGGATAGCATACACCTTTTGTCCGCGCACATAGATGGATACAGCGGCCGTTTTGGAACGGGTGTTCAGCATGTTTTCTCTATGCCCAGTTGAAGCGTACCATTTGTTTAGATTTTCTTGTGCAGTTGTGGTCGCCAAACCTAATAGTGCATTTTCGGTGTTGCAGCCTTTTCCAACCGTGGCAAAAACACTGCCGTCCGGGCGCATATGTGCATCATAGAGTTTATCGTTATATGCACCGACCAGCTCCTTTGACCGTATATCAGCCCATTCCTGAACTTGTAGGGAGTAGGCGAAGCGGTCTAAGCCGTTTTGTTCGCGCAGGTCGTTGATGGCGTCAAAGGTGGCGTTGGATAGGTCGTAATCCCAGTAACCGCCGTATTCGTCCACGGCAGAGTGCCCGGTTGGGTGTTGCTCTATTTCGTCTGTGACGATCTCGGCAGCACTTGTGTTTTCGCTGTTGGCGGTATCCTCCGGCTCGGTATCCGGTATTGGTTGTTTGTCTGGTTCATTTGTGTTGGTTTTTTCATTTAGAACGGGTTCAGCGTTCATCAGCATTGTTGCCACTTCGGCGCGGGTAGCGGTGTCCTGCGGGTTGATCTTACCGTTTGAACCATTGATGATGCCTTTGTTGACGCACCAGCTCACCGCATTTGTCACATATCGCGAGACGCTGCGGTAATCTGTGTAGTCGTAGTATTTATCAGGAATGAAATCGGTGCTCGTGTCGATTTGCAGGTTTTGTGCATAGGTGAACAGCATTTTTGCAATTTGTTCGCGTGTTATCGGTGCGTCAGGGGAAAACCGGCCGTTGCCAGTGCCCGAAACGAAGCCTTCATCGTTTGCCCATGAAATATAGGGTGCATAGTAGGCGGCTGTTGGTACATCTGAAAAGGACGTGCCGGTATAGCTTTCGGTGTCCACTTCTGCCATACGGCCAAGCACGGTGACAAACATGCCGCGCGTCATGGATTGGGATGGTGAAAACGTAGTTGCCGAAGTGCCGTTGAACAGGTTGTTTGAGACAGCATGGTTCACAGCGTCGTAATACCAATCTGCCGGGTGAACGTCAGTGAAAACTGTTACAAAACCACAGATACAGATTTGCAGAGCGACCGGCAAGCGATGCTTGTGGCTATCCAGATAGCCCCACGCGCTTGTTGAGGGCCACGCCCCCAAGCCCCCTTTGAACACAGATTTTCAATCTGTGGCTGCGCGTTCTGGCGAACGCTTTTGACCGCGACCAGCTCACCGCTGGATGCGGCCCTGTGCGCCGAGATCAGCAGGAGCCGGGACGAGGTGAAACGCTGCGTCGAGTGCGGGGCCGTGTTCACGCCGAAGTCCAACCGGGCCAAATACTGCCCGGATCGTGCGGCGCGGGTGCGCCGGAAGAAAGAGGCCGAACGGCAGCGGCAAAAATACTGGCAGCTTTCCGGGAAATGAGCTGCACCAGAGGTAGATTTTTTCAAAAAGATACGATAAACTATAATTATCCCCGCGAAAGAGAGGTACATAGCAATGGGCGAATTGATAAATACTGACGCGATCCAGCTATTTGAAGATAAAAAAATCCGTACCGCATGGGACGAAGAACAAGAAGAATGGTACTTTTCCATTGTGGACGTTATTTCCGTTTTGACCGGCACAGAAAATCC